>JALXCX010000315.1 GCA_026990725.1 Desulfobulbaceae bacterium | reverse complement strand
CAGTTTTTTATGTCATCAGGGATGACATATCCCCGGCCGTTGAGATACGCCAGAGCACGAGCGGCGATTTTCAGGTTGATGGTCGCCCTCGGAGAAGCGCCGGTCTCGATATAGTCTTTCATGGCCAGGCCGGCTTCATCGGGGTTGCGGGTGGCATAAACCAGCGCGACAATATACTCTTTGATGCGGTCATCAAGATAAATTGTGTCCACCACAGCACGGGCAGCGAGAATGTCATCCGGGGTGATGATGGGCTGGACCGAAATTTTGGAATCAAGATGATCGACCATGTCCAGAATGAGTCGTTCCTGCTCACGGCTGGGGTAATCAACCACGACCTTGAGCATGAACCTGTCAACCTGGGCTTCGGGCAGCGGGTAGGTTCCTTCCTGTTCAATGGGGTTTTGAGTGGCCAGCACCAGAAAAAGCTCGGGCAGGCTGAAGGTCGAATCGCCTATGGTCACCTGTTTTTCCTGCATGGCTTCCAGCAGAGCGGACTGCACTTTTGATGGTGCCCGATTGATCTCATCTGCAAGTATTATGGAGGAAAAAATAGGCCCCTGTTTGACTTCAAATGTGGTGTCACGCGGATTATAAATTTCCGTTCCCATAATGTCGGCAGGGAGCATATCCGGGGTGAACTGGATGCGGCGAAAATCCGTTGAGACGGCTGTTGCCAAAGTCTTTACAGCAAGAGTCTTGGCAAGGCCGGGCAAACCTTCCAGCAGGATATGCCCCCCGGTGAGCAGACCAATTAACAGCCTGTCAATGAGCATCTCCTGCCCGACAATATTTTTGGAAATTTCACTTTTCAGGAGGCCCACCCAGGCAGAGCTGTTTTTTACAGCCTCATTTATGGCCTGAATAGATTCATGGGCTTCACCATGATCTGGTTTTGACAGCGTTGTTGCATAATTTTCATCAGTGGATTGGTTCATCATTTTGCTCCTTTCAGCAGATCAAACAATTTTCTTTTCTTTGAGTGTACTCTAAACATAAAATCTTACCAGAAGGTTGCAACAGGATTACAAGGATGTAATGAATGGAAAAATATCGAAAAAACCGGGCGCAAAGGGGTGGCTTATTCTTCTGGATCCACACAGGGAAGGGAAATGGTGAAAACAGTCTCTTTGTTGAGCGTGCTGCGTACTTTAATTGTACCGTTATGATTGGCAATGGTAGCTCTGACCAGGGTGAGTCCGAGGCCTAATCCCGGCTTTGAACGGCTGCGGTCTCCACGATACAGGCGGTCCCAGATTTTTTTTATCTCGTTTGCTGATATACCCATGCCGTTGTCAATAATGGTGATGATGGCCGTCTGGCCGGTTCGTTTTGTAGAAATAGAAATTTCTGTGGCATTATATTTTATGGCGTTATCCACAAGGTTTGCCCAAACCTGACTTATCCGTCTCCGGTCGGCCAGCATGTGAATCCCCGGTTCAGGGGTGAAATTGAGCGTAACATTTTTTTCTTCGGCAATGACCAGGTAAAGATCAAGTACTTCGTTAATGGTCTCTTGCAGATCAGTGGGGACCAGGTTGAGTTGAACTGTATCTGCCTCAGCTTCTGCAACGTTCAGCATGGCATTGAGCATGGCGAGCAGTTTGTCGGATTCTTCCAGACAGTCTGCCAGTGCTTCCCGCAGGTGCCTGGGGTCTTCCTTTTTTTGCAGGCCATATTCAGCAATTGTCCGTAATCTGGTCATGGGTGTACGGAGATCATGGGCCACATTATCCATGGATTCCCGAAGTTCCAGTGTCAGCTGCTGATGGCGGGAAAGCAGTTTTTTTATGGCCCTGATCAGCTCCTGCTCTTCCAGGCCTGTGGGGGGCTCAGCTTGTATGTCCTCAGTTTTTCCTTCATTCAGGCTGGTAATCCGGGCGGTCAGTTGCCGGATAATGGAGTTGTTTTTTCGGGCGGTAATCACGGCAGGGATAAAACCAAGCCCCAGGAAGACCAGCATGGCAAGAAAGAGCGATCTGGTGAGCCCGGCCAGAAGCTGCAGGCTGTGTGCACTGTTAATACCGATTTGCAGTATGTTCCCATCAGCCAGTTTTCTTGCGGAAACGGTCCATACGCCCCATCGTTTTCCTTTCTGCAGGCCATGCCAGATATGACTTTTTGTGGCCGAAAAACTTGTGAAATCAGGAAGATTGTTTTCTGCGGTTTGTCCGGTATTACTGACGAGTATAAGCTGTAGAGACCTCCCTTCCAGACGGAGAAAACTCCCGCCATCTGCTCCGGAGGCGGAAAAAGAAGGTTGCAGGCCAGCGGGCCCGGTCTGTTGGTAGACAGACTGGTAATAGTTGAGCAGGTATTGAGTCCTGTTTAATTCATGGTGGCGCAGGTACAGAAAGACGATAGCTGCTGCCGTAACGAAAAAAAGAAGCGTACAGAGCCAGTAAGGGACAGCATGTTTAATCAGTGAACGAAGAGGCAAATCAATCCGTTTTGATAACATAGCCCATCCCGCGGACAGTGTGGATCAGTTTTGGAGAAAAGTCTTTATCAACTTTATTGCGCAGGCGGCAGACAAGAACGTCAACAACATTGGTCTGAGGATCAAAGCTGTAGTCGTAAACATTTTCAAGTATTGCCGTTTTTGAGACTATGCGCCCCTGATTGCGGAGAAGATATTCCAGCAGAGAAAATTCCTTGGCAGGCAGCTCAATACGTTCGCCCTGACGTGTTACCTCCCTGGACAACAGATCCATGTTGAGATCGGCAACCTGCAGATTGTGACTGTCAACGGATCTGGAATCCCGTCTGATAAGGGCCTGAACGCGGGCCAGTAGTTCGCCAAAGGAAAAAGGCTTGACCAGATAATCGTCACTGCCCTTCTGCAGGCCGGTAATGCGGTCTTCTACACTTCGTTTGGCGCTGAGTATTAACACGGGCGTGCTCATTCCCTGTTTTCTGATGGTCTCGATAATGGTGAGCCCATCCATTCCGGGCAGCATTATGTCGACAACAGCAGCATCGTAGCTGTTGTCCTGGAACAGAGCAAGGCCGGTCGGACCATCAGTTGCAAGATCAACAATCAGGCCGGCTTCCCGCAGGCCCTTCCGAATAAAAGAGCCTATTTTTTCATCATCTTCTATGACAAGAACGCGCATGAATATTCAAAATCCTCCATCTGGCAAGATAAAGCATCTTGAGCAGGTGTCAAGCAAGGCCGAGTAACATGCCGATCTGGAAAATTGCCACCGAGAGAATGAGTGCAAAAATTGTGTTAAATGCCATGGAAAAAAATCCCCACTTCCATGACCCGGATTCGCTGGCTATTGCAACAATAGTAACAAAGCAGGG
This sequence comes from Desulfobulbaceae bacterium, assembly GCA_026990725.1. GTDB lineage: Bacteria > Desulfobacterota > Desulfobulbia > Desulfobulbales > Desulfobulbaceae > Desulfobulbus_C. The sequence goes on along the minus strand of JALXCX010000315.1, from coordinate 12,709 downwards.
GGCATAAAACATGATAAATGCCAGCACAGACAGTCCGACGACAGGATTCCAGTGCGGGTCTTTTTCCAGACGTTCTTTCAGGGATGTAGTATTGCCTGGATCGACTTCGCCTAGCGAGTAGGCCGTCCCCAGGGTGGAGACAATAACTTCTTTTGCGGCAAAACCACCGACCAGAGCAATATTTGTGCGCCAGTCAAACCCGGCATAGCGGCTGACAGACTCAAGGGCTATGCCTATACGGCCTGCAACGGAATAGCGGAGTTTCGCCTCGGCCTCCTGACCGTTAATGTGTTGGATTCTGGTTTTGGCATCAGGGGCTTGTGACGCGGAAATTTCTTGTCGCATGGACTCAAAACCGGCAGTTTGTTCCGGAGAAAGGCCCGGATAGGTCATCATGGCCCAGAGCAGAATGGAAATGCCCAGAATAACGGTCCCGGCTTTTTTAATGTACTGCCAGGTTCGCTCCCAGGTATGGATAAAAAGTCCTTTCATGGTGGGAAAACGATATGGGGGCAGTTCCATAACAAAAGGAGTTGATTCACCTTTGAGCACTGTCATTCGAAGAAACTTTGCTGCCATCAGGGCCACGAGCCAGGCAGCAACTGTTGCCAGAAACATATAGCGGGCCTGGTGCGAAGAAAAAAATGCACCAATAATAAGGGTTAATACAGGGAGTTTTGCTCCGCAGTTCATGAAAGGAACTGTCAGCAGGGTGGCCATCCTTTCCTTGGGAGAGCGGAGGGTTCTGGTTGCCATAACTCCGGGAACAGCACAGCCGCCGGCAATTCCACCGGACACAATAAAGGGCATGACAGAGGAGCCATGCAGGCCGAAAAAATGAAAAACCCGGTCCATCATAAAGGCGACCCGGGCCAGATAGCCGGAGTCCTCAAGCACGGCAATACCAAAAAACATGAACATGATAATCGGGACAAAGCCCAGTACCCCGCCAACGCCGTCAATCACTCCGGAAATGATCATGGACTTCACCGGGCCATCGGGCAGCATAGAGTCCACGGATTGGCTGAGAACGCCGAAAAAAGCATTGAGCCAGGCAACGAGAAAAGTTGAAAAATTAAACGTGAAACTGTACAGGACAAACAGAATCGCGGCCATGATAAGAGGGCCGATAACTCTGTTAGTGACAATTTTATCTATTTTATCCGAAGTGTAGAGACGGTCATTGTCATGAGTTCTGGAAACGACACCCTGCCGGAGAATAGATTTGATGAAACCATATCGGTGATCAGCAATAACAGCTTCCGGAAAGGCGTCAAGCGTCGTTTTAAGATGGTGGGTCAGTGCTTCACTGCGCTGAACCATGGTGCGGGTCAGGTCGCTGTCTGCAGCCTGTACCTTTTCCAGAATCTGCTCATCATTTTCAAGAATTTTCAAACCGGTCCAGCGGGCGGGATAGGTATCTGTCAGCAGATTTCTGCTTTCGATCTGCGGAACAATTTCCCTGAGCACACCATCTATATCAGAGCCATAGCGTAAAAGGGCAGGAGGGTGCTCTGGTGCAAGGCTGGTTGTCAGGACAGCGTTTAGGAGCTCATCAACACCGTGTCCGGAACGTGCGATAACCGGAAAAACAGGGACGTTAAGTAATGTTCCCAGCTTGTCAGTGTCTATTTTGATGCCGCGTTTTTTTGCTACGTCAACCATGTTCAGAGCAATGACCAGCGGGATGCCAAGTTCGATAAACTGGCAGGTCAGGTAGAGATTCCTCTCCAGGTTTGAGGCATCAACCACATCCACTACTACGTCTGGCCTTTCGTTAACCAGATAGTCTCTGGCCACCAGCTCTTCAACGGAATAGGCTGTGAGAGAGTACGTCCCAGGAAGGTCGATTACTCGAATCGAGTTTTCGTGAAAGGAAAAGAAACCTTCTTTTTTATCAACGGTCACACCGGGATAGTTGCCAACATGCTGTCTGGCCCCGGTCAGGTGGTTGAATAATGTGGTCTTGCCGGAGTTGGGGTTGCCGGCAAGGGCTATGTGTAATGGTTTGTTCACAACGAGACTCCCGGGGCTGTCCTGCTTTTTTTACCGGTTTTGTCCCGGTTAACCTGTAATGTAGAGCTTTTCATTTATTTTTTTTCCTCTTATCCGGTACTTGAGGAAAAGAGGAACAGCCGGAATCGCTGCAGCCTGAGCAGCATCCGCCGCATGAAGAAGAACCTGGACGAAACACCGCCAGTAGTTTTTTGCTCACATAGAGGAAAGCAACGATCAGTACCAGAGTGATAATAAGATTCTGCATATCTTTTATTAATTCTATTTTTTTGTTTATCTTTAGCCAACTATCTGCCTGGGGCAGGCGAAGTTATTCTCATTTCAAAGAAGGTACTTGTTTTAGGTTACCCTAAACCTTACGGCAAAAAAAGAGAGCTTTAGAGCGGGGTAACAAAAATATTCTCAGCCGTCAGTTGATCCAGGCTCAGGGTTCCTCCATTTATTTTTACCATACACCTGCTTCCACGACCATTTCGATGTTTCTGGCCTTTCCTGCGGCTGGGGCATAACAGCTCCATTTCCGTCCCGGGCAGGACGCCAAGGTTGGCCATCTTTGCACATTCTTTTCTATCACCGCTTATTTTGCAGACTTTGACCCTGCCGCATCCGCATCGTTGTGTAAGCGGAAGGGCATCTTCAGGACAGTTAACCTTAAGGCGCCTGCATTGATCGTCAGTGGCCAGCAGGCAATGACATGAGATGTCGGGATGATTTTTAGTCATAATTGTCTTATGTATTAAAGTTAAATTTTAGGTACACCAAACAATGTGTACTGTCAACATCTTTTGCAAGGTTTTTTTAGAAAAATCAGGTAGAATCCTCGCTTGATGATAAAGAATTGGCAGCCTTTGGAATTCTGTCTGTTGCAGGAAAAACGTCTAACCCGCTATGGCTTCTGAAAAAACAAAACAGGATTTAAGTGCTGCCAGAAGAAGAGCAGCAGTTTCCATCGGCCTGAATCTTACCCTGGCTGTTGGCAAAGGAGTGGCTGGATTCGCCTCTTCTTCCACGGCACTCATTGGTGATGCCATCCATTCCGCCACCGATGTACTGGCCTCAATTGCCGCCTTTGTGGGGCTCTGGGTTGCCGGACGGGAACATCCATCATTTTCTTATGGCCTTTACAAGGCGGAAACCGTTGCGACCCTGGTGACTTCAATTGCCGTGATTGTTGCCGCTTACGAAATTGGTCGGCAAGCATTTTTCGGCGCCAATCGGTTGCCTGATGTTGCCATCGCCCTGCCGGTGACTGCGATATCGCTGGTCGTTTCTCTCCTTTTTGGGCGGTATCAGCTCCGGGAGGGAAAACGTTTGAATTCTCCGGCCCTTGAAGCTGATGCCCGTGATTATCTAGCCGACGCACTCTCTACCGGGATAGTTCTGCTTGGCCTTTTTGGTACCCGGTTTGGTTTTCCGGTGGACAAATGGGCTGCGGCTGTGGTTTCCCTCTTTGTCTTCCGGGCTGGCGCGGCACTGCTTATTAAGGCTTTAAAAGACCTGCTCGATGCCTCCATGGATCGGGAAACAGAACGGAAAATCATCCATATGGTTGAGCAGCACCCGCGCATTACCCGCGTAAAACAATGTCTCAGTCGGACAGCGGGTGGCAGGTTTATTGTTGATATGGATGTGGTTATGCACACCCCTTCACATCGGATTGCCGATCATGTTGCGGATCGTCTGGAGATCCTTATTCCCCAGAAATTTCCTCTGGTTGTTATGGCCCGTATCCGGCCCCATTACAGCGCAGATACAATCATTCAACGTATTATTCCGGTTGATCGGCCTGATGGAGAGCTCAGCCGCCATTTTGTCAAGTCTCCCTGGTTCCTGATTGAAACAGTGGATACGCAGAATGCATCAGTGATCAAGAAACATTATGTGGAGAATCCGTTTGTGGATGTAAAGAAGAAAAAAGGGCTTCTGCTGGGCAAGTGGCTGCTTTCCTTTAAACCAGATGAAGTACAAGTTCCTGATGTTCATGCCGGAACGGCTGTTACCCTGCTGCGTGAGTCAGGGGTCGAAGTTCGAACACTACCCGAGTAGTTTTTTATATTTCTGCTTTTCCCTGGCAATCGATAAAGACTGGTCTGAAAAAAAATATTTTTTTATTGTATTTTTACCTGTTTTTATAAGACAATATTTCATGTAGCATTGGTGATTTGAATATCGGTTTTTAGCAGGTGCGCTGCCGGAAAATATGGTTTTCATGGAGCATCTGGCCAATAATGCGGACTGAAAAGAAATGAGTGCAACCCGAACGGACAGAGTAAGCAAAGAAAAACAGGCAGGGGAGGATTTTCTGCTAAAAAAAGCAACTTCAGACTCCCATGAAGATCACTATAAAAAAACGTCGCCCATGTATTCGCTGTTAGGCAATCAGGATGTTGTCTTAATTCCCATTGATGACCATAAGGAAATTGACGAGGCAGAGCTGCATGGCTTTCGTCGAACTGTTGCTGAAATACAGTGGCTTCTCCTGGTGCTGGTCATTTTGTGCATGAAACTTCCGGGCATGGTTATTGAAAAGCCGATGAATCTCGTGATTTCAATGGGTATTTTTGCATCCTATATCTGTTTTGTTCATTATATCTGGCGTTTTCAAGAGGAAAAGCGGTGGAAGCTGGCTCTTAATACCTGGTCCATGGTTTTTTTCATTACGGCTGTTGTCTGGCAGACCGGCGGGTTGGGCAGTCCGCTTCTGCCTCTCTATTTTTTGGTTGTTATTTTGTCGGCAACGACACTTGGCATGCTGACAACATTGCTTGAAACATCATTAATTACAGTTTGTTATCTTCTTCTTGCCGCCTCTGAAAGCGGCGACCTTACAAAAGGCTTCAGCAGCTTCAGTCTTGCCGATCTTCCCGGGCCTGTTATTCAGCTCTTTCTACTGTGGTTTGTCGCTTATTTCGTCTCATTAATCTCCTGGGAATCGGAAAAGGCCAAGGAAAAAATACGACAATTATCCCGAACCGATCAACTAACCGGGTTGTGGAACATGAAGATGTTACTTATTTTCATGCAGCGGGAGCATAAGCGTTCCCTTGAGGAGAAGAAGGAATTTGGCGTTTTGATGATTGATGCCGATAATTTAAAAGCTGTCAACGATACCTACGGCCACGATGCCGGAACCAGGATGATTATTCACATCGCTGAATCCATGCGTTCTCAGCTGCGGGATGCCGATATGCTGGCCCGTTTCGGTGGAGATGAATTTGTTGCGTTGCTTCCGGAAACAAACTGCCAGGAGGCACTTGTTCTGGCAGAGTCCATGAGGAAAAAAATTGGCGAAACCCAAGTGGATTACGAAGGAAAACCACTGGGTATTACGGTGAGTATCGGCATTGCCTGTTTCCCGCGTCATGGGCAGGATTTGGCGTATATCATGAAAATGGCAGATAAAGCGCTCTATGCCAGCAAGCATCTTGGCAAAAACAGGAGCAGTATATTTCAGGAAGACAGGGCGCGCGCGAAGTCACCCGCTGCCGTTATATCTTCCTGATTTCCACCCTTGTGTTAAGAAAGTTTTTCACTGTGCCGATGGGCACTTCTTTACGGTGAAAGATTCCTGCGGCAAGAGCTGCTTCCGCTTTTGTTTTGCTGAAAACCTCAAGAAAATGTTCAGCATTTCCAGCCCCGCTTGAGGCGATAACCGGGATCGTCACTGCGGCCTTGACCGCATTTATCAGTTCAAGGTCAAACCCTGAATTGGTACCGTCTTTATCGATGCAGTTTAGAAGTATTTCGCCTGCCCCAAGCTGTTCACAAACAGAAGCCAGAGTGACAGCGTCCAGTTCGCGCCCTTCACGTCCTCCCTTGATTGTGCATTGATACCAGCAGTATTCTTCCCCATTGGGGCCGGGAAACGCTGTCTGAATGACATTATGACTGACCGCGTCCGGTGATTGGACATAAACCCTTCTTGGGTCAACAGAAATGACAACGGCCTGATTACCATACACGCGGGCAATTTGTTCGATGGAACTCATACCTGTGGCCTGTCCAGTTCGTAGAACTTCTTCGACAATAAGGACTGCGTCTGAGCCAATGGAAATTTTATCAGCACCGGAACGAAAATATTCTGAGGCTACCTCAAGAGCGGTATAATGTTTGCCGTTGCGGTCGGTAAAATCACGTATCCCGCCACCAATGGTCAGGGGGACAAAAACATTCTTGGATGTTTCCTGCAGCACCTCAAGCATGGGCATATCCTGCAGAGGAAAATCTCTGAACGCGGTAATATTAAGAAAAGTTATTTCGTCTGCGCCCTGCTCGTAATAGTCCCGTGCCAGTTGAACCGGCAAACCAAGATTGCGGACAGCTCCCTTGTCTCGAACGTCATACTGATCACCTTTTGTGACAACGAGATCCCCCTGGTCGTTTGATCGAACATCGAGACAGGCAATAATCCGGCTGGCAAGCTTGGTCGTTGCCGGACATGACTGCGGAACGATTGCCTCGCGGCTGGAGTCCAGGAAATTTTCAAGAATTTTCAGCCCGGCTTTGCCGCTTTTTTCAGGATGAAACTGAGTCGCCACGACGTTTCCTTTCTGGATAGAACTGACAAACTCATACCCGTAATCAGTTGTGGTCAGGATGTCTGCAGGATCGTCTGCCTCAACGTGAAATGAGTGGACAAAATAGAGTTTTTCTTCGCCGGTAAAACCGTTAAATATTCGTGAAGGCTGTTTAACTTTGAATCCGTTCCAGCCAATATGAGGAACCGCCAGCTCTGTGGTAAAACGTTTTACCCGGCCCTTGAGAAATCCGAGTCCGGATTCGTCAGGGGCTTCTTCACTGGACTCAAATAACGCCTGCAATGCAACACAAATGCCTAAAAACGGTCGGTTATCCAGCAGGTATTGTTTGAGCGGCTCGATAAGCTGTTTCTGACGCAGAATCTGCATCATGGCCCCGTAGTTGCCTACTCCGGGGAAAACAAGCCTTTCCGCCCGGTCAAGATCTTCGGCTGTATCCACCAGCACAACGGTTTCGCCAAAACTTTCCAGGGCATTAATGACCGAGCGGACATTGCCGGCCCCGTAATCAAGTAACGTGATCATAAGACATCCTTGGCTGTGAGAGAACGCTGTATCAGCCGGGTTCAATTTCAAACGTAACTATTCAGGTATCAGCACAATGCTGGCATAACCTGTGGTCTTTAACTGTTCAGATGTGCTCCATAGTGCGGCGATCAGGCCAACGAACTATAGCCCGTCTATGTGAGGCGGCCTGATTGCCGCACTATGGGGTGCAGATGAACAGTTACTTTCAAACAAAAAAAGCTGTCTGTACAAGTAAATGAAAAAATGATACTTAGAGTGAATTGCTCGACAAGTCAAGCCGCAAACATTTTTTTCATTATGTGATTTAACTGCCCCGCTGCAGACGCAGCGGTATTTAACTGACGATAAACAAAAACAAACTTTACTTCATTCTTATTTTTTATGCAGGCAATGCTTCTTGCAGCAGGATTTGGCACGAGACTTCGTCCCTATACCCTGATTCGCCCCAAACCGCTGTTTCCAATACTCAATGTACCATTACTGCATATTCTTCTGGATAAGCTTGTCGCGGCAGGGTGCGGGAAGATCGTCGTTAATTGTCACCACCTGGCAGAACAGATTGAGGCGGCCGTTGTTGGCCGTCCTGAGGTTATTCTTCAGTTTGAACCTGAGATTCTAGGAACAGGAGGTAGCCTGCGTAAGGCGTTGCCCTTGTTTGACAATGGGCCGGTTCTGGTTATGAACGGTGACATTTATCACGATATAGATGTCCATGGTCTTCTGGATTATCATTTGAAAAACGATCACCTCGTCAGCATGGCGATGCATGATTATCCCCGTTTTAATACTGTTCAGGTGAGCAATGGCCGTGTTGTCTCTTTTGCGGAGCATAAGCCTGGTATTGATGGAGAAACTCTGGCCTTTACCGGGATTCATGTGCTGGATAAAGATGTGATAGCCCGGATTCCCGAGGCCGGGTTTTTCCATATAATCGAGCTGTATAAACGCATTGCAGCAGTGGAAAAAGTCCGTAGTATGCGAGTTGATGGCTCGTTCTGGCGGGATATCGGCACGCCCGGTGATTATCTGGAGCTGCACCATGAGCTTCTTTGTCATCAGGAGCCTGGTTCGACAGCACCACGCTGGTGCGTCAGCAAAGATGCCCAGGTAGCCGAAGATGTCATGTTAAACGACTGGGGGGCTATTGGCCCCGGAGCCAGAATTTGCAGTGGTGCCGTTTTAACCCGGTGTGTTGTCTGGGACGGCGCTTTTGTGGATTCAGGCCAACAGCTGGCAGACACAATAGTCTGCCCAGAGTGACAGAATCCGGCAGAAGAATGAATCACCCAGCCTGCATGGGAAAATTGTTCTGTGCAGGAAAGATCTTAAAAAAAACGGCTGTTTAAAAGGAAATGGACAGCTATGCTTGCCGCGTAACCAAGAGCAATAACCGGCATCCATTTTAAGTGGCCGACAAAGGTATAGAGTCCCCGGGCCTGGCCCATGAGGGCCACTCCCGCGGCAGATCCAATGGACAGCAGGCTGCCTCCAACTCCTGCTGTGAGTGTTACCAGGAGCCAGTGCCCTGTGGACATGTCCGGGTGCATACTGAGTACCGCAAACATGACCGGGATATTATCAACAATGGCAGAGAGCAACCCGACCATAACATTGGCCGTGGTTGGCCCCCAGTTGCCATACATGGTGTGGGAAATCAGCCCCAGGTATCCGATAAACCCGAGTCCGCCCACACACAGGATGACTCCGTAGAAAAAGATGAGAGTATCCCATTCTGCCCTGGCAATATTTTTAAATACATCAAAAGCCATGGTATCACCAAGTCTTTCTCTGGCTCTTTTTGAGTCGTAAAACGGACTATCTGGTTCGTTTCTATGCGTACTTTTCAGATAATAACCAAAAAATTTCAGGTAGGCCAGTCCGGTCATCATGCCCATCATGGGGGGCAGGTTCAGGAAGTTGTGGAAACTTACAGCGGTAATTATCGTTAAAAGAAAAAGAAAGATGACCACCACGGCTCCGCGTTTCATCCTGACCTGGAGTTCGCATGGCACAGGATTGCTCCCCGGGACAGCAAAACTCATAATAAGAGCTGGAACCAGCCAGTTTACCGCAGATGGAATGAAAAGATGAAAGAATTGCCAGAAATCAATCACACCTTTCTGCCAGACCATGAGTGTTGTAATATCGCCAAACGGGCTGAAGGCTCCTCCCGCATTGGCCGCAATAACGATGTTGATGCAGGCAAGATTAATAAATTTGACATTATCCCTGCCAATGGCCAGAATCACTGCGCACATGAGCAGGGCAGTTGTAAGATTATCTGCAACAGGAGAGATGAAAAAGGCGAGCAAGCCGGTAATCCAGAAGAGTTTGCGCAAAGAATAACCGGCACAAACAAGCCTGACCCGTAAAGCCTCAAACACCTGCCGCTCCTCCATGGCATTTATGTACGTCATGGCTACCAGCAAAAAGAGCAAAAGCTCTGCGTATTCAAGGATATTGTGGCGCACAGCTATTTCTGCGGCATGCGGAAATCCGTGGCTGGTGTAGACCCAGCCAATGAGCCCCCATATTAAACCGGCAGCAAGGAGTACGGGTTTTGATTTTCGCATGCGGGTATACTCTTCTGTCATAACAAGCAGATAGGCAACAACAAAAATGATAAAAGAGGTGATGCCCACCCAGCTGAGCGTCAAGTCAAGAGGATTTGCGCCTTCAGTCGCTGAGGCAAACACCCACCCCGGCAGGACAGTGATCAGGATAAGAAAACTGAGAATGTATGAGAAATATACGGCCATGGCTGTCTCCTGAAAAGAGTTATGGTAAGGAGATAATAAGCGATTTATAAGCTTTATGCCTCTGATCTTTTTCGTTCTTGCATTCAGGTCATACCAAGGAAAGGATGAATGGACATTTATTACCTGGTTATTAGACTTTCTAGCAGGTTCTACTCGATGTCGTGGAAAGGCCGCAGTATAGAATTATCGGTATGACGTACAATGGTATGAAGGTCAATGATTTTGTTTGGAATGAGAATGTTTTTTTCTGAAAAAGTGTAATGATTTCCATTTTATTGTCTTGAGCAAAAAAATGGTTGACGAGATTATTCTTAAAAAAATACATATAAAATGGTAGATAGTCTCTTGATACTTGGTTTTTCTCCTGAAGGAGGATTGTGGGCTGTCCTCGTTTGTTTACCCTTAGCAGAAGTCTTTTTTTGTATAGAAGAGAGTCTGCATACATTGTCTGGCAGTGATTCACTGCCAGATATGAAATGATCATTTGAATATGTGAAATTTGTTGTCATTGACTCTATCGAAAAAAGATTTCCAATCTCACGGAAATGTTCTAAACAAAATTCGGAGCCGGGGACCACTTTAAAACGAACGAAACGAACCAGTTTTCTAGAAGGATAGAAAATTCCTTCTCTGCAGTTTGAAGCAATTGGATAGAATGTGAGGTGGTCACAGGCTGGTATGAAAAACGTAAAAGAGCATTCATTTATTATTGGTGGTCATCAGGGCTTTGGGTTGTTTTCAGTGGAATAGTTATTTCACTTGCCCCGATGAGAGCAATCTATGTACTTTCATTATTTAATTAAAAGTAATTGTCAGGTTCGCCCTGGTATGGTGGCCGACAACTGGACTCTGAGTTACGACACCCATCCTCTCTATGTTTTGGTAAAGGCCGTATGGTTTCCCGTCCTGTAGTCGATATTATTATTCCGACATGGAATGGCTGGAATATGCTGAAATCATGTCTTTATTCTATCTTTGCCCAAGAATATAAGTATTATACTGTTACAGTGGTTGATAACGGCTCAACAGATGGGACTGTAGATGCTATGCAGCAGTTCTTTCCGCAAGCTCGGATTATTCCATTTGTCGAGAACCAGGGGTTCAGTGCGGCAGTGAATGCCGGAATAAGGGCGGGGAGTCATCCTCTGGTGTTGTTGCTGAATAACGATACAGAACTTGCGTCGGATTGTCTGGGGCAGCTTGTTGAAGCAGCAAATGAAAACAGCCAGCTTTTTTTTGCCGCCAAGATGTTAAGTTTCCATCAGCGCAAGATTATTGATGGTGCCGGAGACAGCTATCTTCGGGGCGGGGCTGGTTACAGGTTGGGCTCTATGGAGCAGGACAGTCGTATGTACGCGGCTTGTCGTGAGGTTTTTGGAGCCTGTGCCGGTGCTGCCTTGTATAAACGTGTTTTTTTTGAAAAAGTAGGATATTTTGATGAAGATTTTTTTGCCTATCTTGAAGATGTTGATCTCAATCTGCGTGCCTGCCGCCTTGGTCATTCCTGCCTGTTTGTGCCAGCTGCCAGAGTTTATCATATAGGAAGTGCAACCACCGGTTCCAGGATTAATGCAGTAACTGTGCGTCTGACTACAAGAAATTCACTTTTTGTTTTGTTGAAAAATTATTCTCCCCTGCTGTTTATAAGGTTTTTTCCTGTTATATTTATTTTTCAGTTTTGCTGGTTTCTTTTTTGTATTAAGCGGGGACATCTTTCAGCATATTTCTTAGGTCTTGCAGGTGTTTTTCCAAAATTGTCCAGGCTGAGGAAGAAATATCGTGGCACCAGTAAACACTCACTTTCCAGTGCTGATTTAGCTGTTGCGCTCAAGAGCGCCGAACAGGAGGCTGTTGATTCTATCATGAGAAAAAGAGCCGCTGCTGGAAAAAGTAATGGCTTGTTTCATTGTTACAGATTCTTTTTTTTGTAGTTATCAGGGCTCATGGCCGACATCGCTGTTATCATAGTGACCCATAACTCCCATGAAGTATTACCGGCCTGTATGACCGCACTGCAACAGTACGGGGGGAGGTGCAGGATCTGTATCGTGGATTCAGGCTCAGATGATGCCTCGTATCTAAAGGAGTGGGCCAGATTGCCACGAATTTCGCTTCTCTATCTTGAAAATGTTGGGTTTGGCCGGGCAAATAATGCGGGATATCAGTTGTGTGCTGACAGGGCAGACTATTTTGTCTTCTTGAACCCTGATGCCCTGATAACCAGGCACACCTTTGCAACAGCGCGGAAGGTAATTCAGAAGAACCCTCGAGTCGGCTGTGTAGGGGGGCGGCTCCTCGCATATGATTTTGAGAAGCATAAGCCGCTCTCAACCATTGATTCCACAGGTATCTTCCGTCGGTGGTATGGCCGTTGGGTTGATAGAGGGCAGGGAAAAGAAGATCAGGGGCAGTATGACCGTATCGAGCCAATTCCTGCGGCCTGTGCAGCCTTTCTTTTCTGTCGTAAAGAAATGCTTGAACAGGTAAAATTTGCCGGTGGTGAGATTTTTGATCCTGATTTCTTTCTGTACAAAGAGGATATCGAGCTGGGGCTTCGAATACAGAAAAGCCGCTGGCAAACCCTGTATGTCCCTGAAGTCAAGGTTTATCATGGTCGAGGCTGGCAGCAGCGCACAGATATGTCCCGTACGGCTCGTCTGACAGCAGCCGCCAATGAAATTCTTTTGTATAAAAAACATCCGTCTCCTTATATGGCATGGGCTTTGTTAAAATATGTTCTTGTTCGTTTTTTCGGGATTTAAACGGGGGCAAAAATGACGTCAGCAGTCGCCGTGATTATTCCAACCCTCAATGGGGAAAAATGGCTGGACAGTCTTCTTGCCCGGCTCAAAGAACAGACTCTTCCAG
>JALXCX010000314.1 GCA_026990725.1 Desulfobulbaceae bacterium | reverse complement strand
GGCCAGGTTTCACGAAAGGTATCAGAAATCCGGTCGACATACTCACGGGGGCTCTCGCCCTGGCTTTCTGCTGCCTGGACAATTTTTTCCCCATGCTCATCCGTACCGGTCTGAAAGCGGACATCATTCCCCCGCAGCTTGCAGAACCGGCTATATGTATCCGCAATTATGGTCGTATAAGCATGCCCGAGATGGGGCATGGCATTCACATAATAAATTGGTGTCGTTATATAGGTTGTCATAGATATCAATTATGAAACAGCGCCTGAAACCGGGCTCTGACTCAATTCTGTTCCGGACTATTCTCTTTGCCGGCACTTTTTTTATTCTTATTCTTATTTTTGCTTTTGTTTTTATTCTTTTTCCGGGGCTGTTTTTTTCTCACCGGCTCAGCGTTGCGCCATTGCTCTTCTGTAAAGACGACCTCACCACTTTCCCTGGATACGGCCTTAACTGTCTTCTGTAACGGCTGGACACGGGTAACCCGGTACACCTCTCCTTCATACCTGAGTTGACGGCCAATCCTGGGCATTTCCTGTTTAATTTCCTTATAGGAATCATATTCATACGTCAGGCAGCAAAGCAGCCTGTTGCAGACGCCTGAAATCTTTGCGGGATTTAAAGGCAGATCCTGAGTTTTGGCCATTTTGATTGACACAGACTCAAATTTACTGAGAAAAGAGGTGCAGCATAACTCCCGCCCGCACGCGCCTATCCCGCCAATCATCTGGGTTTCATGACGAACACCAATCTGACGCATCTCCACCCTGGTTCGAAATTCGTGAACAAGATTTTTGACCAGCTCCCGAAAATCCACCCTGCTGTCGGCGGTAAAATAAAAAATGATTTTTGATCCGTTAAAAAACCGCTCAACCCGAACCAGGTTCATAGGCAAACATAGATAATCTATCCGTCCCTGACAAATATCAAAAGCCTCTTTCTCGTGGGCGGCCAGATGGACAAACTTGCCTCTCTCATCCGATGTCGCTTTTCTCAAGATGTCATAGGTGGCCCCGCGCTCAACGTCAGGTTCTCCCCCGCTGGTCGTTTTACTAACAACAACAGCAGGTTCAGGATTATGGTCTGTCTGGATCATCACGATTTCATCTTTTACCAGATCGCCCTGTGGCCCACGAGCTGTAAACTCCTGCCCATGCTCACGAAAACGGACACGATAAAAATGGATTCCCTCTGACACTGTGCTCCCTTTCTGGATGACAGAAGCTGATTCCGGTTGCTGTTCTTTGCTTTCGGCCATAAAAAACCGGTCATGCCGGCATTAGGTAGTATAAAATTCAAATAAACCAGCAGAGCTGGACCATACTGGCCAGCTACTACAAATAATGAAAGTCCGCAGCCTCGGCATGGCACATCAAGAGCCAGTGGCAACTTTCAGAGAGACTGCACCGCCGCACTGACAGAGTATAAAACCGAAATGAACAAAAAAATCCGGACTGTCTTCTTCCTTTTAAAAAATTACTGTCCCAAGCTTGTTAAAATAATAATTCCAGCAACAGAACCTCGCAAACCAGTCCCTTATTGCAGTTTCTCGCCAAATTGCGACGAGCAGATTCAACGGCCAGTATCTTATCAGATAATTGCTGCAAACTCCAGCGTTCTCTTATGCCCTGCCGAAGCAGAGTTTCAGCGTCTTTTTCCCCGCAAAGCTGATCCACCATACTCTCTTTGAAAACAAGGGCCAGCAAATCAAACAGTGAACCCAATCCCTCCTTGAGATCAGCCATACGCCCGGCAAGATCCAGGCCCAGTTCCACTGTCTTTTCCCGGGGCAGAGGTGCCTGGGAAAAGGCTTTCAGGCAATCATCGCGCAACTGTAAAACGTCCACGTTATTGAAGGAAATAACCTGCCCCGGACAGCCTCCGGAAAGAACAGACAGGGAACGGGCCTCCTCTTCGCTGAGTTCCGGATGCAGCTTTGCGACCAGCCCGGCTGTCTGCTCAATTGTCAAAGGAAAAAACGGGATGACCTGGCATCTGGAGGTAATGGTTGGCAGAACAGGTTCAGCATCAGAGGCAATGAGCAAAAGAAGATTATCAGGCGGCGGCTCCTCAAGAATTTTCAGCAGACTGTTTCCAGCTTCCCGCTGCATGGTCTGGATATCCTCAATAAGAACAACCCTGACCCCTGATTCAAAAGGAGGAAAGCTGAGCGCTTTCTTCATCTTTCGAAGCTGATCAATTTTTATTGTTGCTCCCTGGGGACGAATCGTTAAAAAATCCGGGTGATTGTTTGAAGAAAACTTAACGCAGCCAGCACATCTGCCGCAGGGGCCTCCATCCTGGAGTTCTTCGCAGAAAACTCCTGCCGCAAGGGCCCGGGCGGTGGTTGTTTTACCAACCCCTTCGGGCCCGGTAAAAAGATACCCATGAGCAAGACGACCAGTGGCCATCGCCCTGCCAAGAAGTTTGACAGCCTTTGACTGTCCGATAATTTCAGAGAAAACCATTTTTTAACAGAATCTCAACAAAGACGCTCAGGGCACCATGGCCAATCAAAAAAGAGTCTGCTGACGTTTTTCAGGGCTCTTGCCAGTCTTCCTCTGCTTTTTCGGCTTGGCACTGTTTTTTTCAACCGGCTGCCCCGAATCTCGAGGGGCCGGCTCTTCAGCAGAACCTTCCAGGGGCGGCAGGAACAGAAACCTCTCAAGAGGCCGCTGATAATCCGACCATTGATGTCCTGTCCCTGTCATTTTTTCCCGGAGCTGATCAGTATAATTCATTTTGGCATCAATGTCGTCAATATGGTGCAGCAGCAATGCTTCCTGGGTCATGGGGAGCACAGGTGCGCCAAAATCATGCCGCCCGTGGTGGCTGAGAATCAAATGACAGACCTGATCAAGAGTCTGCGCTGAAAGATCTTTGATATCTGCCGCAACCTCTCTGACCATCTCCACACCAAGGACAAGATGCCCGAGCAATCGGCCCCGGTCTGTATAGTCAAAGGGCAGGGAGGCAAAACTAAACTCTTCTATTTTGGCCAGATCATGCAGCAGCGCCCCGGCAAGTAAAATATCCCGATCAAGCTCAGAATAATGATTTGCAAGTTTATCGGCAAGCCCGGTCACCGACAGGGTATGCTCAAGCAAGCCGCCAATATAGGCATGATGCATTCTTTTGGCGGCAGGTGCTGTACTGAAGAGTTCAAGAGTTCGGCCTGCAAAAATTGCTGCCAGAAGTTTTTGCAGGCCCGGATTATTAATACTGGTTATATAATCGGCCAGTTCGGCCTGCATATTCCGGACGTTTCGCTTACTGGACGGCATAAAATCCGCCAGCGTGATATCTTCTTTCAGGACCTGCTCAAGAAAGACGACACCAAGCTGTAGTTGATCCCGAAAAGGTTTTGCTGTGCCCTGAACCAAAACAAAATTTCCGACCCGGGCCTGACTGTCATAGGAGGTGGCATTGTCCCACACCCTGGCTTCAACTTCTCCGGTTCTGTCCATCAGGGTCAAGGCGAGATAGGGCTTTCCGGCCTTGGTTTCGGCAAGATTTTTGCGGGCCACAAGGAAAACATCCCGTACCTGCTGCCCCTCAAGAAAATCCGCTATAAAAACCTTTTTTTCTACCATCATTTCAGCCTTTCAAGGACTACACATTAAACCGAAAAAGAATACAGTCTCCGTCAAGAACAACATACTCCTTACCTTCCGAGCGCATCAGCCCTTTATCCCGCGCCGCAGCTTCTGAACCGCAACTGATATAATCCTGGTAGGCAATGACCTCGGCCCGGATAAAACCCCGTTCAAAATCCGTGTGAATTTTTCCGGCAGCACCCGGCGCGGTCGTGCCCCGGGTAATAGTCCAGGCACGGGTTTCTTTTTCGCCTACGGTAAAATAGGTGATAAGTCCAAGAAGATCATAACCGGCATGAATCAACCGGTGCAGGCCAGGCTCCTTCATACCCATTTCAGCCAGAAACTCACGCTGCTCTTCTTCGTCAAGCTGGCTCAACTCCTGCTCGATACCTCCGGCTATGGTCACCACCGAGGCACCTTCGCCGGCTGCAGTTTCTTTCAGTTTCTCAACAAATTCATTGCCCCTGGCAAGATCATCCTCACTCACATTCGCAACGTACAGTACGGGCTTTGTGGTGAGCAGACATAATTCAGCGACCAGACCACGCTCACCATCTGATTCCGGCTCAAGGACCCGGGCTGGCTTGCCGTCATTGAGAACTCCCTGCAGTTTTTCAAGAAAAGCAGCTTCTGCAATAAATTTCTTATCTCCTGATTTTGCCTGACTTGCGGCTTTTTTCAAGCGCTTGCCAACGGTTTCAAGATCAGCCATCACCAGTTCCATGGAAATGACCTCAAGATCCCTGACAGGATCAATGGAGCCGTCAACATGGACGATATTATCGTCTTCAAAACAACGGACAACGTGCAGGATGGCATCCACCTGACGAATATGTCCCAAAAACTGATTGCCTAGCCCTTCCCCCTGGCTGGCGCCCTTGACCAGTCCGGCAATATCTACAAATTCCATCTGCGTGGAGACTTTACTCCGGGTGTTGGCAAGCTCAGCAAGTTTATCCAGCCGTTCGTCCGGCACGGGCACAACACCGACATTTGGCTCAATAGTACAAAAAGGATAATTCTCTGCGTCAATTGCCGCAGAAGTCAACGCATTAAAAATTGTCGATTTACCCACATTGGGCAACCCGACAATACCACATTGAAAACCCATAGTTCCCTCTATATAACAGCTCCGGCCATGACGCCGGAATATTTATCTTATCAGTAAAAGCCGGATGCAGGAGAGTTCCTTGCCTTGTCCGCCAAAGGGAGTATAGTTTGTCTTTACCTGTTTGGCCAGATTTTGTTGCGTTACACTCATCAATTTTCCCCGCATCCATTGTCATGCATACCGATATTCTGATTAC
>JALXCX010000313.1 GCA_026990725.1 Desulfobulbaceae bacterium | reverse complement strand
TCCGGGCATGGGTGGGAACAATGATCAGCGCATTATAGGTCAGTTTGCCGTTAATCCGGGGCACGGCGACCAGGGTCATCAGTTTTTTGGGCAGACTGCTGAGATAGGCGCCGGTACAGATAAAGGCCATGTCCACGGCGTTTCTGGCCACGAGATCATTGATTTCACCATAGGTGCGGCGCTGGACCAGTTGCACCGGTCGGGCAAGTCGACCTTGCAGGTAATCCAGCAGGGGCTGATAAGAATCCACCGTGCCCCGGGGTGAAAGGATGGCGGCAATGGCGACCTTGAATGTCTTTTTTCGATGTTCCCGTGCAGCAGATTGCAGGGGGGCGAGGCGGTCAAGATGAATAATGTCGTCCTGCGGTTTTGGCGTGGCGACCCGATTGTCTCGACAACCGGTAAGCAGGAGACAACTAAACAAAAGAAAGGTGATGGCCGCTATAACCAGGGATGGCCTGGTACGTGGTCGGCGTAATTGATGTGTTTTCATGGCAGGATGTATGTTGACCCTACTTGGTGATACGATGAGGATGAAAAAGCGTATTGCCGTGCCGGAGTATTCTTCGCCCGGCACGGCATGAATAATCTTCTTTTATCCGAAAATAGCCCACGGAGCTGTGTCATTTCGGACTATTTTCATCATTCGAAGTCTACGCTTATCTGTTGTGGCTGTGGTCTGAAAATCTGGTCCAGTAACATAATGTTACGCATTAATTAAAGGTTTTTCTCTCTTTTCTGGATTTCTTGACCCGTTCAAGTACCTTGAGTAATGCTGCCGGGCTATCGTTTTTATGATAATGGCAGGCATTGCAGGAATTAGGTTGTTTAGCAAGGCTGCCCGCATCAATGGTATCTTTGGGGCTGATAATTCTGAACTGGTGGCTGTGGACATCACCCTTGGTCGCCCGTTTTCCGATAGGCGGCATGTGGCAGCCCACACAGTTGTTGACGCTGTGGATGCCGTGGAATCCTTTGTTTTTCACCTTGTGACAACTCAAACATAGTTTTGATCCCGGCAGTTTCGTCTGGAATTTGTTTGAATTACCCTTGCGGTGGGTATAATGGCAATCCCAGCAGGTAATGCCTTCCCGGGCATGGCCGCTCTTTTTCCAGTCGATATATTCCTGGCGGTTGACCCGTGAGGTATCGTCCGGGTGGAGCTTTGGTTTTTCACTGAACATGAAGTTGAGCTGACCTCCCGGCCTGTATCCCTTGGGATAGCCGTATTTCCCGTCGCAGCAGCTTCCCCTGGTATGACAGGAGCCGCAGACCATGACCGCCCGTCGGGGATCCGGGATTTTGGCCGGATTGATAATGGTGTCGCGCTTGTTGTCATTGTCGGCATCCACATGCACGCTGCCCGGTCCGTGGCAGGCCTCGCAGGCAACGCCCAGGTCCGACCAGGTTGTTTTGTAAGTATTGGTGGCCTTGTCATAATTGATCTGTGTGCCGGTATTATGGCAGCCGGAACAGGCATTCTGGTAGATTTTTTTCTTTTTCCACAGCTTGCTACCATCTTTCCAGACCTGGGTCTTGACGATCCACATGGGGGGCAGAATGCGCAGCTCTCCATTGGGGAAAGTGGTTACATATTGCTGCTTCCAGAACTCACCAATGACATAGTCCACCTTGTAGGTCTGTTCCTTTTTGCCGGTAGGGTCCATGGTAGTGATAAAAAAATCATTCCCTTTCCGGAACATGGTGGTTGTTATGTTGTTGGCCGTCATGGTGTTGTTCTTGCTGAAATCGCCGATAATGACATCCGGTGAGGCTTTCTGGAATTTGTAGGGATGCAGGGTGGATTTCCAGCCGTCATAATTTTCCTGGTGGCATTCACTGCATTTCTTGGCACCGACATAGGTCGCATCCTTCAGGGATTGTCCCAGGGCAGAGGTCAATCCTGCAGGCAGCAGACAGCAGGACAAAAGCACAGACAATATGATCTTTTTTTGCATGTTGTTGAGTCTCCCTTTTGAGATTAGATGTATTGAGAGTTGATTACACCATTTATTCCTTAAATACCATGGCTTATCGACTTTATTTAAGGCGTATCGTCTGCTCCGGGACGTCAAAGAGCCTGCTGGTCAATATATTTCTTAACTGTTCTTCTGTCTAAACCGGTTTGGCGGGCCACTTGCTGGTAGGTCCCGTATTGTTGGTATAGATGATTGCAGTACCAGCCGGTAAGCCTGGCAATGCTGGGATTATCCCGGAGTATTGTCTGCAGGGTGTCGATTTGCGCTTTGCCGTGTGCTGCATCAGCTGGCAGGCAGGTTCCCGATATCAGGATACTCCTGATGCATTGGTCCAGTTCCCGGACATTTCCATGCCAGGGATAATTTTGGGGGATGTCTTTTTTAATCTTTTCAAGCACCTTGTGCAACAGTGTCGGATTGGGGCTACCGGTTATCCTCTTGAGCAGGTGAGTGGTGAGAAGTTTCAGTTCTTCGTTGTTTTCTTGTATCCGGACTCGCAGCGCGGGAATCGTAATGGTATCCGAGCAGAGCCTGTAGTAAAAATCGTTTCTGAATTTTCCCTGTTGCCGTAATCTGTTGATATCCCTGTTGGTGGCGGCAATGACCCGTCCAGAAAATTTTGTTGTGGTTGTTCCACCCACCGGAGTAAAGGTTCGTTCTTGTAAAATCTGCAGTAATTTTACCTGAATATGGGGGGAAAGCTCGCCGATCTCGTCAAGAAATACAGCGCCATATCTGCTGGATCTGGCAAAAATTCCGGCATGGTCGCGGGTCGCACCGGTAAATGATCCCCGGGTATGGCCAAACAACTCTGACTCAATGAGCTGTTCAGGAATCTGGGAAAGGTTGCTGGCCAGAAAAGCCCGGGTAAAGCTTTCTTTGAAAGTATTTTTTTTCAAATCAAATGGAATATACCCGGACCGGCCAATGGCTGCAGCAGCCACCCCTTTGCCTGTGCCGGTTTCACCGTTTAGAATGGTTGAAAAATCTTCCATCTTGTTCCAGAGCAGTTCCATATACAGCCCGGTATCGTGGGTGAAGATATTGTTCCACAGGCGTGATCGTAATTCAGCCATGCTCGGGCAATCACCGGAGAGCGTGGATTTGATAAAATAAAAGGCGCGCCGCAACTGAAAAAAAATGGCAATATAACGCCCGGTTTCCTCGGACGAATAACCAAATTCAGTCATCTCCTGTCTGATTTCCCTGGCACAGTCCAGAGGTATTGGGCTCTGCCGGGTGATCTGCACCCGTATATGCTGGTCAAGCTGATCGATGTAGCGATGGAAAATGACAAACAAAAAGAGTCCGTCAACCAGCTTGCGGTCCGTGTTTGTGTAGTGGGAGACCTTGGCCTGGTTGTTTTCTCTGAGCGTCACTACACAGTCCTGGGCAATGGCAACTGTCTCTCTGAGTAATGTTGTCTTGCTCGGTTTTGATTCAGGCGTGAGGCCTGTTATGGCGCAGTCGGCCAGGAGCCGATCGTGTGAAAACGGGTTGGCTGTGATGGCTGTACGTATTTTTTTCAGCAGACTACGCTGCCGTTTGTTTAAGGAGGCTTTCATGTGGGAAATTGTACAGCCGTGTACAATTTATGTCAACAGAACTCCGGCATCAATGTGGTGTCCCCGGAAGATATTGGTGACAAAGTTTTCGGCCCAGAGTGTTGAGGTTAAAAAACGTGGCGCATTATATAGAGTAAAAATTGTTTTAAAACAAGATGTTATAAGATTGGTTTGTTTTTGTTATTCCTGCGTCCCGTTATTTGCGGCCTCGGGCAATGGTAGAGAATGCATGTTCTGGGAAAAGTGGCACGATCATTGTAAACTCTAGGGTATAAGCGGCCAGGTTGAATGCCCGATACCCTCTACCGGGAAAATATAAGGGAATGATGATGAATGAAACAGAAAAAAAAGTGCCTAACCAGCTTGAACACATAAGGTGGGCGAGAAAACGGTTTGTTGCCATGGCGCTCACCTATTTTCTTGGTGTTTTTAATGATAATTTTTTCAAGCAGGCTGTGCTCCTGCTGGCAGTGGGCCTGGGATTGAATCAGATACAGGGATATGCCACCGAGCTTTTTTCTCTTCCCTTTATCCTGTTCTCAGCCTGGGGCGGCTGGATGGCCGATCGTTTTGCTAAAAAGCGGGTGGTTATTGGTGTTAAGTTTCTTGAACTTCTTGCCATGTTGCTGGGTGCCTACGGAATTCTCACCTTGAACTGGACCTGTGTACTGGCCATGGTGTTCCTGATGGGGTTGCAGTCCACCCTTTTTGGTCCGGCCCTGAACGGTTCTATTCCAGAGCTTTACCCAAGCCGCTATGTGAGCCGGGCAAATGCGCTGCTCAAGCTGGTTACCACTGTGGCCATCCTGTTGGGTATGGCTCTTGCCGGATTTGCTCTGGCCAGGAAGGGTGTGGTTACCGCTGTGCCCCTTGGCCGGGCGATTGTGGCTGCCGTTGTGGTCTTGACTGCTCTTTTGGGAGTGTTTGCCTCCTTTGGGGTGTATTCAAGACCGGCCAGTAACAGACAGGCCCGCTTTCCCTGGGCCGGGCCGCTGAATTCGATGCGGGATCTGCTGTTGCTCAGAGAGGATCCTCTGCTCTTGCTGGCAGTGGTTTGTGATAGCTTTTTTTACTTTATCAGCCTGATTGCTGTCCTGGTGATCAATACCCTGGGCATGCAGCAACTCGCGCTGGACAGTGCCCGGACATCAGTTTTATCGGTGTCGCTAATGGTCGGCGTCTGCCTGGGGTCAATTGTTGCGGCCAGGATCACCAGTCCTTCCCGCTGGGTGCATGTGCTCATGCCTGGTGCCGCCGGCATGGGTATCAGCCTTGCCGCTGCCGGAATGTTTGTTGGCGGTGATCATCATCAGTTTCTGCCGCTTCTTGCGTTTCTCCTGGCCGCCGGATTTTTTGGTGGTCTGTTTCTAATC
>JALXCX010000312.1 GCA_026990725.1 Desulfobulbaceae bacterium | reverse complement strand
CGGCATGGCCCAGACCAGCGCCCTGACAGCCCGGCTTAACCAGGCTTTTCCCCGGGCTGTCATTCTGCCGGGCTACGGTAACAGTCTCTTTGGCGTGACGTTTGAACAGAACCGGCCCCTGGCTGGAAAAGAATCTGTCTTTACCATGGACGACCCGGCCCTGTGGCTGCAACTGGCCCCTCTTGAAGAAGAGAACGCCATTGACCTGCAGACGGTTCTTCCTGCTGATGAAAAGGGCCGAATCATTCTCCACCGCCTTGATCCGTCTTTTCTTCTGCTCAATCTGGTGGAACGAGACAGCGCCTGTTATGCCAGGGGAAGCGGCCAGAAAAAAATTTACAATGTCCGCCCTTTTACAGAACCGGTGGCCAGACAGGCCGGGGCTGTGTATTAAACGATCATGCGCAACATCTTTAACACAGCCTTAACCATTACCGGCCCCGCCTGCACCCTGGAGGCCCGCCTGCTCTACAAGGATAATTCGGGCTCACGCGGGGTCATCATCTGTCCGCCTCACCCATTGCTGGCCGGTAACTTGGAAAACAACGTAGTGCAGGCACTGGCAAAAACACTCTGCGTCCATTTCCCGGTCTTACTTTTTAACTACCGGGCAGTGGGCAACAGCGGCAGTCCGCAGCCGGATCTGCCGCTGTTTGAATACTGGGACAGGCTTGACCGCTCCGGTGATTTTTCTGAAATAACAGCAGACACCGCCGCTGTCCTGAGCTGGAGCAGCAAACTCTTTGCCAGCCACCACTTGATCGGCTACTCCTTTGGCGCTTATATCGGCCAGCAGGTGGTAACGGATGCCACTCGCTCCTTCACAGCCATTACCCCGCCCCTGGCTGAACATGATTTTACCCCGCTGGCCAGGCTGCCTATCCCCGCCACCATCATTCTTGCCGAAAACGACGACCTGACCCCGGCAAGTGGGCAATTACATCAGTTGTCCCACCCGATCACAACCATCCGGAAAACCGATCATTTTTTCCGAAACCGGGAAGAAGAACTCAGCCGGCTTGTGGCCACGGGCATTCTTCAGTTTTTATAACGATCCGGCAGGGGAATATATCAATTCCCGCCGCAGCCCTGCCAGCCCCGGCCTATACATTCCCGTTCCTGCTCCAGCCCAAGAGGGGCACCAGCCCGCATGGTTTCAATCAACCTGTCCAGACGATCTTCTCCTCCGGCAAGTTCATATCCCTGCTCCGCATTTTTGTCCTGGTCACGTTGATCAACAGCTGAAATAAAGACTTCAAGCTCCCACGCTCCATCCTCCCGTCGACAGCTAACGCCCTGCCCTGCAAGCGTTTTGCCTCCATTTCGCAGTTCAAACCTTCGGCAGTACCGGTGTGCCGCATCCTTGAACGTAAGGACAGGAAAAATTTCCGCCGCCCCTTCCCCAACAGCAAACCGAACCGCATTACCACTGACAGTCTTCCCCAGTATCCGGGAAAATTCTCCGGTTGTCAGAAGCGAAGAAGTGTCCCGGGGAGAAACATATTGGCCACCAGACCTGAGCAGCACCACAAGCCCCAGTACAACAACGAAAGCCAGAGCTGCCGCAGGAAACGGTGAGAACCACTGCCTGGCATTAAGGACAGAGACAATTTTCTCGGTAAGAGAAACGCGTTCACCGGGTCGCACAACCTCGAGCAAATGCTCAGGCACCTGCTCGTGAAGGGGCGTTTCAAAGGCCTGACCCAGCACCGAGGCCGTTTCCCGGAACAGGGCTTCTTTCTGGAGGAGTTCTTTATCATCAGCAATGAGCCGCCCTATTCTCTCCGACTCCTCCGGGGGTAATTCGCCATCCACGTAGGCCATGATCATTTCATCTGTCACGCCATTAATCTCGTTGCTGCTCATTCTGCACCTCCGGATACATTCCCCGCCGCCGGAACAGCCAGCAGGCCATGGAGTTTTCTGCGGGCTCGGGCCAGCCTGCTCATCACGGTCCCCGGCGGGATTTGCAGGGTTTCAGCGGCATCACGGTAGGACATGCCATCAACACAAACCAGCGAAAGAATGACCCGATCATTGTCGGAAAGCTGTCGCATTGCCCCGGCAACCTTTTTCAATTCCAGTCTTGCTTCAAGTTTTTTCATGCCGTCCCTCAATATGCCGGTAAACCGTTCCTCCTCAAAAAGGATGTGCAGTTTTCTCCTGCGCATGGATTTTCTGTCATCGATCAACATCCTGTGCATTATTTTAAACATCCAGCTGTCAAGTCTGGTTCCCGTCCGCCACTGATGCTGCCGGGAAAGCGCTCGCTCACAGGCCGCCTGGACAAGCTCGTCCGCCTCATCCATATTCCCGGTCAGGGAGAGGGCAAACCGCCGCAATCTTGGCAGGAGTTCGACCAGTCCTTCTCTAAACTGCCGGTCATCTTTTCTTTTTATCGGCCATTTCAACATATTATCTGATTGCCAGCATGTTCAATAAACTGCCCGCCTCGGCAGAATGGAGGGTACCAAAAACTTTTACTCCCCAAGGACAAGGCAGCAGCACCAGGATACCCAAATACATCCGCCAACACACCCTCCTTACTCTGATAACGAACCAAAAACATATTTATTCCTTTTATTCTGTTCAACTCATGATTGGACAAAACAGTCCACTTTAAGTATAATTATAAATTGGCCTACAAAAAAATAGCTGTCCGGCAATCAACAGAAAACCTTTTTCTGCCAAACAGCCCGGTTACTGCTGGGGGCTTATTGACAACATTGCCATAAGAGTAAAACAATCTTTATTTCAAATATCAACTGTACCAGGGAGCTTAACACGCTATGAAAACTGATAAATGCCGTCCTGTCGACGATGACCTTCGTATAGCTGTTGCCTCCCTTGAATTGGAGATTTCAGATACAATCCTGGAAGATCTCCTCACAGCTCTCACAGATCGCCTAAAAGACGAGACCAACACCCATGCGACCAGTTTACTTTTGCAAAGCATGGATGCCATAGCCCGGCATATTGATTCTCTCAGGGTAAAATCTGATATTCGCGCCTTTACCCTGCTGGACGAACTTTGGGAGGCCTACGTTGATATTACTCTGGGATCGGTAGGTGAACGTAATTTTACCACCGCTCTTGCCAAGAACCACGAAGTTCTGGACTGGCAACAACAATGTCTGGTGAAACAACTTGAAAAAACTGCTCAAAGCTCTTCCCTCCCTTCTCCTGCTGTTGCGCAACTGGTGCAGGAACAGATCTCAAAAACCGGCAATTTTCTCCGCCATGAAATAGCCGCTTTAAAATCCCTGGCCGGAGCAACAGCTCCCTGCAATCTTCCGGCTCAGCCCGTATCTGCAGCAATGACTGAACAAATCCATGATCTGCAGGAATTATTTCATCAGGAAATCAGTAAGCTTCGGGTTGAATTACGAACAGATCAGGATCAGGCCTCTAATCAATAGTCTGTTCCCACACTCCTGCAATGGCTGTAAAAGAACAACTCCTTTTTATCTGCAGTCAATGCGGCCATGAAAGCCGTAAATGGCTGGGTTGCTGCCCCGACTGCGGGGAGTGGGACACCCTTTCCAAACAGAAAAAACAAAAAATCCCAGCCGGAAATACTCTGGCAGAAATCCATACCCTCTCAGGAAGAAGCGGCAGGGAACCCAACCGTCTTGTTACCGAAATAGGAGAACTTGACCGGGTGCTGGGTGGTGGTATTGTCCCCGGATCCATGGTTCTGATCGGCGGGGATCCCGGCATTGGCAAATCGACTCTTATTCTGCAACTTCTTGCTGCCCTGGCCATGCAGAAACATCAGGTTCTCTATGTGACTGGTGAAGAATCTGTCGGCCAGATCCGCATGCGCGCCAAACGCCTTGGCATCAAAAGTGAACATATAGCGCTTGCTACCGAAAACTCGGTACAGGCAATTATTGCCCTGGCAACTGAGGTCCGGCCGGCATTTCTTGCCGTTGATTCCATTCAGACAATGTACACCGAAGAGGTCGGTTCTGCCCCGGGTTCTGTCACCCAGGTACGTGAATCAACCTCGCTGCTGGTCAACCTGGCCAAGAGCAGCGGCCTGCCCATTATTCTGATTGGCCATGTCACCAAGGACGGCGCCATTGCCGGCCCCAGAGTACTTGAACACATGGTGGACACTGTCCTCTATTTTGAAGGAGACCGTGGACAGGTGTTCCGGGTCCTGCGCACCGTAAAAAACCGCTTCGGCTCCACCAATGAAATCGGAGTGTTTGAAATGAAGGAGAGCGGGCTTGCCGAGGTGGATAATCCTTCTGCCCTTTTCCTGGCTGAGCGGCCGGTCAACGTGCCTGGTTCGGTGGTGATGCCAAGTGTTGAAGGCACCCGGCCGATTCTGGTCGAAGTCCAGGCCCTGGTCAGTCCCTCAAGCCTTGGTACAGCCCGGAGGACGGCCATCGGTGCTGACCCCCAGCGGCTGGCCCTGCTCACTGCGGTGCTGGAGAAAAAAATCGGCGTCACCCTGTTTGACCACGACATCTTTTTAAATATTGCCGGTGGTATCCGCATAGATGAGCCCGCCCTTGACTTGGGCGTCATTGTGGCACTGCTCTCCAGCCTGTATGAGAAAATGGTAGATCCGACAACCGTTGTCTGCGGTGAGGTGGGGCTTGCCGGAGAAATCCGGGCCGTGGGCCAGATGGATCTGCGCCTGCTTGAAGCGCAACGCCTGGGTTTCAAAACCTTCCTCATGCCGGAATCCTCCAGCCGCCAACTTGAAGCGGTCTCTTCTTCCATCCATATTCAAACGGTGCGTACTGTCCACGACGTGGTGGAACGCCTTTTTGTCTGAGCCCTGTATTTTCTGGCTAAGGGTTCAAAACTGTCAGCAAATTCGGTAGAAAATTTCCAATCAACAGTTGCAGGCATACAATTAAAGTCTCTGCAAAAAAGACACGCCCCAAAAACCCGGCGTTTCCATCTTTTACTGCTCACCG
>JALXCX010000311.1 GCA_026990725.1 Desulfobulbaceae bacterium | reverse complement strand
CCTGGCTGTCGGGCTCAGTCCAGATCCTTCCTGGAATTGACTATCCTGTTTACAGGCTGGCAATTATTTGCGTGGGTATTCTGGTTGCCCTGTTTCTTTACCTGCTCTTCTCCCGGACCCGTCTTGGCATGCAGATCAGGGCCGGTGCCGCTAATCGCGACATGGTGGGAGCCCTGGGCGTGAATATTCAACTGCTGTATACGCTGATTTTTGGTCTTGGCACGTTGCTTGCCGGGCTGGCAGGTGTTATGGCCGGGCCGATTCTTGCCGTAGAGGCCGGCATGGGCGAGTCGATCCTCATCTTAACCTTTGTGGTTATCGTCATAGGGGGTATAGGCTCGGTGCGGGGAGCGCTCATTGGGGCTATTCTTGTGGGGCTGGTTGATACGCTGGCCAGAGCATATTTACCTGATTTGCTCCGTCTTGTTCTGGAATCTTCTTCGGCTGCTGACCGTATGGGGGCCGCCCTTGCCTCCATGTCTGTCTATATGTTCATGGCTCTGATTCTTGCCTTTAAACCTTCTGGCCTGTTTCCGGTAAGCCAATAGCTGTGTCAATGTCGGCAAATAAAGTATTTATTGGCACTCTCACCTTAGGCCTGCTGGTGTTTCTTCCGCTTTTTTTTGAGATATCGGGCCAGCAGTATCTGCTCTCTCTTGCCACACGTATTTTGATTTACGCCCTGGCAGCTTCCAGTCTGAACCTGATTCTTGGCTATGGTGGCATGGTGAGCCTTGGCCATGCCGCCTTTATGGGTATTGGCGGGTACACCGTGGGTATTCTTGCTTTTTATCATTGGCAGGGCTTGCCCGTGTTCAGTTTTCTGCCGCAAGTAACCGGAACAGTCAACGCTTTGCTGGCCTGGCCGTTGGCCATGTTGCTGGCCGCTGTTTTTGCCCTCATCACCGGTGCGATCAGCCTCCGGACCAGAGGGATGCATTTCATTATGATTACGCTGGCCTTTGCCCAGATGGTGTATTTTTTCTTCACATCACTTGACACCTATGGCGGCAGTGACGGCTTTTCACTTGCCGTCCGAAATACGCTTCCCGGTCTTAATCTGGGAAGTGAGGAACAGTTTTATTACCTCTGTCTTGTCCTGCTGCTCTGTTTTCTTTACCTGATGCACAGGCTTACAGAGTCCCGTTTTGGCCGGGTGCTTATTGGCAGTCGTGAAAACGAACAACGCCTTGCGGTTTTAGGATTTTCACCTTTTGGGTATCGTTTATTCAGTTATTGTCTGGCAGGAGCTGCTGCCGGTCTTTCCGGAGCATTGCTGGCTAACCAGAGCGAATTCATCAGTCCGGGGATGATGCACTGGACCCGTTCCGGCGAGATTCTGGTCATGGTCCTGCTGGGTGGTACGGGGTGTCTTGTCGGACCGTTTCTGGGTGCTGCGGTTCTCCTGTTGCTGGAAGAGTATCTGGCCATCTATACCGAACACTGGATGGTGATTCTGGGGCCTTTTTTAATTGTTGTGGTGTTGTTTGGCCGTGGTGGATTATACGCCCTTTTTTTTGAGCGGGGGAAGCATCATGGCTGAACCTCTACTCTCTCTTACTGATTTATCCAGGTCATTTGGCGGACTGCAGGTTTGTGCAGATATCAGTTTAACTGTTCTGCCCGGTGAGATTCATGCGCTGATAGGTCCAAACGGGGCCGGAAAAACAACATTGCTTAATCTGATAACCGGTCTTTTGCCAGTGAGCCGGGGCACGATACTGTTAAATGGAATAGATATTACCAGGCTGTCTGTGCCGCAGCGCGCACGGCTTGGCATGGCTCGTTCCTTCCAGATAACTTCACTTTTTCCCGGGTTCACTGTTCAGGAGAATATTACTCTGGCTGTCCAGGCGACTTGCGGGACAAGTTATCGTTTTTGGCAGCGTGTCTCAGCAAGCCGAACTCTGCAGAAAAAAGCCTGTGACATCATGGCACGGGTTGGCCTTGAAGCCAGAGCCGCTGTGACCGCTTCACGACTTGCCCATGGTGAACAGCGGTTACTGGAAATAGGAATGGTCCTTGCCATGGCACCGAAACTGCTGCTCCTTGACGAACCCATGGCCGGCCTGGGGCCGGAAAGCTCGAGGAGTTTTGCTGAGTTGATCGGGGACATGAAGGGCGGGATAACCATTGTACTGGTCGAACATGACATGGAAGCCGTGTTCTCACTGGCTGACAGGATAACTGTGCTTGATCAGGGGCGTCTTGTGGCGACCGGATCACCCGGCCAAATTCGTCAAAATCCTGTTGTTCAGGATGTGTATCTGGGAACGGCATGCTTGATTTAAGCGCCATAGAAACCTTTTACGGGAATGCCCAGGCCCTGTTTGGAGTTTCCCTGACCATAGGCCGAGGTGAAGTGGTTGCGCTCATGGGGCGAAACGGCATGGGAAAAACCACGGTTATCCGTTCCATCATGGGCTTGACACCAGTCCGCTCCGGCACCGTGACCTTTGAGGGCAGAGATATTGCCTCGCTGCCCTCCTTCAAGATTGCCCGGCTTGGGATTGGACTTGTTCCTGAAGGCAGGCAGATCTTTCCCGCTTTAAGCGTCAGAGAGAACCTGATGGCCGTTGCAGCAAATTATACGGGCAGCAGCAATCCATATACTTTTGACAGAGTTTTTTCCCTTTTTCCCCGTCTGCAGGAACGGTTTGAACAACCAGGTCGGGATTTATCCGGGGGTGAGCAGCAGATGCTTGCCATCGCCCGTGCTCTCATGATAAATCCAACACTGCTCCTGCTCGATGAACCCACCGAAGGGCTTGCACCTATCCTTTGTGTAGAGATATGGGAGGCTTTGATGAGCTTAAAGGACAAGGGCATGTCTATTCTTGTTATTGATAAAAATATTAAAAAATTACAGGATATCAGCAACCGTTGTGTCATTATGGAAAAAGGCAGGGTGGTCTGGAGTGATGACTACCCGTTTACCGATTTTACCCGACAGGTAAAGATGCGCTATCTTGGCCTGTAAGGAGTCTTCCAATGTTTCCGTTACGTGATGAAAATCCGACCAGCCGTCCACCGGTGGCAACCATCACAATTATTGCCCTCTGCACGTTGTCATGGGCTTTTGTCCAGGGATTTGGCAATACCCAGTCCCTGGCCAACTCGTTGTGTTCGTTTGGCATGATTCCGGCCAGACTCTTTGGCCTGATTCCTGCAGGGACACAGGTGCCGGTTGGCGGTAACATGTATTGTGTGATGGAGGGCCATCGAGATATTTATACCATAATCTCACATATGTTCATGCATGGCGGCTGGTTTCATCTCATCGGCAATATGTGGTTTCTCTGGATATTCGGCGATAACGTCGAAGACTCCATGGGGCCGGTTCGGTTTGTCATTTTTTATATTGTCTGCGGTCTTGTAGCGGCCGGGACCCAGCTTGTCACCGATACCTCAAGTGCTCTGCCCATGGTGGGCGCATCCGGGGCTATTGGCGGCGTTATGGGCGGCTATGGTCGATTATACCCCCATGCGCGGGTGCATACGTTGATCATCCTTGGCTTTTTGTTCACCACGATGTCAATACCAGCTTATGTTATGCTGGGGTACTGGTTTCTTTTGCAGTTGATTGGTGGAATTCCCAGCCTTTCTGCAGCAGGCGGCGGGGTGGCATTCTGGGCTCACGTCGGCGGGTTTGCAGCCGGGTTTGTTCTTGTGACTGTTTTCAGGCAGTCTCGCTGAAAAATGGAGAAGCAAATGAAATATTTTATGTGCGTTCTTTTCTTGGTCATCATAACAGCATCCCCGGTCTTTGCCGGTGAGGTGGATGTTGTCAAGGTCGAGGTCCAGCCGGAGCGTTCCGGAACATATCGTTTTGATGTGACCCTGCGCCACGATGATACCGGCTGGAAGCAGTACGCGGACAGATGGGAAATCCTGACAACAGACGGTAAGATACTTGCTACAAGAGTCCTCGAGCATCCCCATGCCCAGGAACAGCCATTTACCCGCAGCCTGTCCGGAGTGAAGATTGGGCCGGAGATCGGCAAGGTCGTTGTTCGAGGCCACGATTCGGTTCACGGTTACGGCGGCAGGGAACTCACGGTAACCTTTCGATAGTTTTCTGGAGGGTTCTTTTCTGTCACAGGTAACATCCTGTCTTCTCTAGCAAAGATGTTTGACTGTCTTGATCCGGAGACACCGGAAATATCTATGAATAGAAACTATTAGCTTATAAGCCTGTTTTAAAGTCTCCAGGAAGAGACAGTTTATGTTGGATTCCGGCCCTGTCAGGGCTGAAAAGTTCGGTAAATTGGATTGTAACGAGTCTGTTGAAAAAATGTTTTTTGATATTGTTTTATGATTTTCATCAGATGACCGTGCACCGGTGCGAGGCCAACTGAGTTGGCATGCGCTATGCTATACCAAGTCTAGATTCCCTGTAAATTTAGACGAGGTGAAGACTATGTTGACTGTCTGCTGTGTCTGCAAGCGAGCAAAAAAACAGGAAGCCTGGGCCGATTGCTCCGGTGAATCCGGCCCTGAATTAATTTCACACGGCTACTGCCCCGAATGTTTTTCTGCCCTCATGGCAGAGCTTTCAGAATCTCTCCCCGGCTGGGGAAAACACTGCGCCCACGGAGCACAGGCAGCTGCCCCGGCATCATTTGCTGTTGGTTAAGACCTGTCTGCTTTCTTTTTCTCCCGGTTCTGATCGACAGAGAAAGAATATTCCCATAATGAGTATTATAACGATGACCGGGCGGGCGGCCTGCAGAAGTATGCCCGAAAAAATCAGAGCAAGAGCTGCAGCTGCGATCTTAAGAGCTGTATGATCAAGGAGCTTGATTGCCGAAAGTATGCCTATCAGGGCATTGGCGATGAAAAATCCGTCAGCCAGTGCCACCAGTTGTTCAATACCCGTCACCTTGAAATACACACCCGCAAGAACAAGAAGATGTATCAGGGCAAGAGAAAGAATTGCTGCAGCTGGTGCTTTGGTTTTTGATTGCATTGC
>JALXCX010000310.1 GCA_026990725.1 Desulfobulbaceae bacterium | reverse complement strand
TTTATCCCGCCATGAGAATACAGTCCCGCATTTCCCGGACAGCCTGGTCAAGGCCGACATAAACGGCCCGGGTAATAATGGCGTGGCCAATACTCAGCTCATCGATTGTTGGCAGGGCCGCTATTTGGCTGGTGGTTCGATAATCAAGGCCATGGCCAGCGTTGACCAGCAATCCGGATTCAAAGGCCAGTTCTGCGGAGCGTTCAATAAGGCGGAATTCTTTGTTCTGTTCTTCTCCGTTCCGGGCGTCGCAATACCGGCCGGTGTGGAGTTCTACAAAGGTGGCACCGACCTCTAGTGAGGCTTTGATCTGCGTGGGGTCCGGATCAATAAAAATGGAAACCGGGATACCGGCTTTACTCATTTTATTGATTGTTTTTTTAATCTTTTTTTCATTGGCCACGACATCAAGGCCGCCTTCTGTTGTCAGTTCCTGGCGTTTTTCCGGAACCAGGGTGATCATGTCCGGTTTGACATCTAGAGCTATATCGATAATCTCCTTTGCCGCAGCCATTTCAAGATTGAGTTTTGTTTTTACAGTTTTCCGAAGCAGGTAGACATCACGATCCTGTATATGGCGCCGGTCTTCCCGCAAGTGGATGACAATGCCTTCGGCGCCGGCAAGTTCGCATATAGCTGCAGCATGTACCGGATCCGGTTCTGTTGTGCCCCGGGCCTGTCGGACAGTGGCAACGTGGTCAACATTAATTGCTAGATGCGGCATGGTTTTACTCCTGGAATTTGTTAGTTGTTTTATTAATACCTGTTCCTTTTCCCACATGATCAGCGCCTCCCGTGTGGATTGCTCATGATCATAGCCCAGCAGATGCAAGAGACCGTGGATTATCAGTTCAGAGATTCTCTGGTGGAGACTACAGGATTTTTTTTCGGCTTCCCGCCGGGCTGTTTCAACGGATATGAGTATATCACCCAACTGACTGGAAGCTAATTCTTTCGGCAGCTCTTCATAGAGATCTGTTGCAGGAAACGAAAGAACGTTTGTCGGTCCTTTTTTATGACGAAATTTGCTGTTATAGCGAGCTATGCCGGCATCGTCGAGAAGAACAATGCTCACGTCATGCCCGGAAATATCAAGAAGATTCAGTAAAGAGTCGCAACGCTCTTGCAGAAGTTTTTGTTGTATATGCAGGCGTTCCTGTGTTGTCTGGTTTATGAGATGAACTGTCATTTCCTGCTACTCTTGCGGGAGGTGTTCTTGCTCTGCAGTTCGTAAGCCTGAATGATTCCCTGTACAAGCGGATGGCGGACAACATCACTGCGGTTGAACTGGCTGAACTCGATTCCTTTAATTTTTGATAAAATCTTTTTGGCCTCGATCAAACCGGATGGGTTGCCATTTGGGAGGTCTATTTGGGTGATATCGCCGGTAACAACCGCTTTTGAGTCAAAGCCAATACGAGTGAGAAACATTTTCATTTGTTCCCGTGTGGTATTCTGGGCTTCATCGAGGATGATAAAGGCATCATTTAAGGTTCGTCCCCGCATAAATGCAAGCGGGGCAACCTCAATTATCCCCCGCTCCATGAATTCCTGAGTTTTTTCCCGGCCAAGCATATCGTTTAATGCGTCAAGTAAGGGCCGCAGATACGGGTCGACCTTCTGGGCCATATCTCCAGGCAGAAAACCAAGTTTTTCTCCTGCTTCCACCGCCGGTCTTGTCAGAATTATGGATTGGACCTGTTTTGCTGTCAGGGCTGATACGGCCATGGCTACGGCAAGATATGTTTTTCCGGTTCCTGCCGGGCCAATGCCGAAAACAATATCATTATGTCGAATGGCTTCGATGTAGTGTTTCTGGCTAACACTCTTTGGCGAAACGACACGATTTTTTGATGTGATATAGACTCTATCAAGAAAGATTTCCTCCAGATGTGTTTGGGGGGAGGAAGAAAGAATTTTCAGGGCAAAGGCGATATCCTGGCTGAACACAGGGTATCCTTTTTGTATCAGCCCATAAAGTTGATCAAGGACTGTAACAGCCAGGTCGACAGAGTGTTTTTTCCCTTGAATAGATAAGATATTCCCCCGGGCGTTAATTTGAACACCGGCGGCCTGTTCGACGATTTGCAGGTTGCGGTTAAGATCTCCAAACAGAATCTGGGCAATGGAAAAATCAGCAAATTCCAGATTCTGTCTGGTGTCCAGGTTGAGAGTTGCAGAGGTCTTCAATTGGCAGGTGATGTTTTCTTTGCCTTGGCGAGTTCCTCGTCAATCATCTTCTGGATTGCCTGGGGTCCTCTGTTTTGCACGCGCCGACCGTTAATAAACAGGGTGGGGGTACCATTGACCTCTGCCTTTTGGGCGGCAATGAGATCTTTATTGAGTTTCTGGCGTGTGAGTGGACTTGCCACGTCTTTTTTGTATTGCTCCATGTCAAGTCCTGCATCTTGAGCAGCTTTCTCAATACTCTCTTTGGTAAGTCTTGGTGTTGAGAAGAGAGCGTCGTGCATCTGCCAGAATTTACCTTGTTCCTGTGCGGCAATGGCCGCAAGGGCTGCTGGCATAGACATTTTATGCATACGGAGCGGAAGGTTCTTGAAAACAATTTTTACGTTTTCAGGGTTTTTTTCGAGCACCTGCTCGAGTTGCGGCTGGATTTTGCCGCAGTAAGGTCATTGAAAGTCCGAGAACACGACCATGGTCACAGGGGCCTTTTCATTGCCAAGAAAAGGTGCCCCTGAAATGTCGATATCCTGATTGAAGGCGATATTAATACTTGTATACTTTTTGTCACTGCCTATGAGATACAGCATTTCTCCGCGTGGAGCGATGTCAATGGCAATGGTTTTGGGGTCAACAGGTATGCTGCCCATTTCTTTGCCATCAATAGTAAGAATGTGGACTTTACTGTCCTCGCCCAGGACATAAACACGTTTGTTATCCAGTGACTGGCTGAAGTCGACAGGCTTTGTCGTGAGTTGCCACGTTTTTTGTACAGACCAGTCAAGCGCCCCGGCTGCCGGCGCAGGCGGGGTAGACGCCTGTACCAGTCCGGGCAACAAAAGAAGCCCGAAAAGAAGAAAAGGTTTTTTCATTTTCATGATATACTCCTTGGTTCCAAATGAAAGATTTCATTGTATGATTACACTTAAAAAAAGTCAGGCTTTTTCGAGCTGACAAACGACCCCAAAAGCAGAGTGCTTTCAGAGAGGTTTAAGTAATCAATAAATTGACGATTTAAAGACAACAAGTGGTCAATTATAAAATATTTATCTCTTTAATATACTCACTGCACTTGTTCTCTGCAAGCGGGTGTAAGGTTTTTCGCGTCAGGCAGTTTGACTGACCTGGGGAAGGGCGTTTTCTTTATCGTTATGTATGTTGGTGTTTTTTAGTATTGTAAATCGTGATTTATAAAGAAAAATGTTTTTTTGTCTTCTTCTCGTGCCGCTCGGGTAAAAACTGCATAAGGCTCACTTGACTATGGTCTCATAATTGGTTATTTATATGCGGTTACGCGAGAGTGGCGGAACTGGTAGACGCACTGGATTTAGGATCCAGCGCACCGAGTGCATGGGGGTTCAACTCCCCCCTCTCGCACCATTTAACATCTTAATACTTATGTACCTTTTGGGCAATGGAGAGGTTGACGATGATGTTTAATCATTCCTGCCAGGGTTTGGAAATAAACTGCCTTGTAAAAGGGCAACTTGAAAAGGATCTGATTCAATGGATATTGCAGTAGAAAATGTAAGTGAGTTAGGCCGCAAGGTAACTATTACTCTGCCGGCTGATCATGTACGCAAAGAGCTTGATAAATCTTATAAGAAGTTAAAAAATGACGTAAAACTTAAAGGGTTTCGTCGTGGAAAGATTCCTGTTGCGGTTCTGGAAAAGAATTTTGGCCAACAGGTTCAGGCTGAGGTAGGAGAGAAGCTGGTACAGGAAACATATTTTGATGCCATTGAGGAAAAGGGTATAGACGCGGTTGTTCATCCTGAAATCAAAGAAGTGGATTTTGGTGATGACGGTACGTTTACCTATGTCGCCATGGTTGACATAAAACCGGAAATCAACCTGACAGATTATAAAGGGCTTGAGATAGAAAAACCGGTTACTGAAGTGTCGGAAGCAGAAGTCGATGAAGAAATAACCCAGATGCAACGGGACAAAGCTGTTCTTCGCACCGCTGAGGAAGATCATGGCATTGAGGTTGACGATGTAGTGATCGTTGATTTTCAGGGATTCCATGAGGGCAAAGCCATGCCCCAGGTACACAACGAGGATTACTCTGTTGATGTCGGCACAAAACGTCTTGGCGAAGAGTTTGAGGAAAAACTTCTGGGCATGAAAAACGGGGAGACTACACTTTATGAAATAGATTTTCCCGGTGAATATCCCAATCCGATTCTGGCTGGTAAAAAAGTTGAATTCAAAGTCGATGTCAAAGAGGTTAAAGTCCGTGTCAAACCGGAACTTGACGATGAATTTGCCAAAGACATTGATGACTCGTATGAAACTTTTGCCGACCTGCGCGACAATATTACCTCAGAGCTGAAGAAGAAAAAAGAGCTTGCTCTTGAAGGTGATCTTGATGACCGGATTATGCACAAACTCATTGAGTTGAATCCGTTTGAAATCCCTGAGCGTCTGGTTGCCTATGAAATCCAGGAAATGATCAAACAAACCGAAGAAAACCTCAAACGAAACGGTATGACGCTTGAGTCCGCCGGTATTAAAATGGAGGACCTGGTCGAGCAGAATCGTGAGGTCGCCGAGAAACGAGTTCAGGGCGATTTTCTGCTCAAAAAAATAGCAGAAGTCGAGGAAATCAAACTGGCAGATGAAGATATTGAGCGCGGGTATGCGCGTATTGCCTCTGAGTACAATATGACTGTTGACGAAGTGAAGGGCTACTTTAAAAGGCGAGAAGAGGTTCTGCCCTTTTTAAATGAACTTCTCAACGAAAAGATTCTCAAATTTCTGCGTGATGAGGCTGAGCTTATTGAGGT
>JALXCX010000309.1 GCA_026990725.1 Desulfobulbaceae bacterium | reverse complement strand
GCTTAATATCTTTTTCGCAAGAATATTCGTAACTATTCAGGTATCAGCACAATGTTGGCATAACCTGTGACCTGTAACTGTTCAGATGTGCTCCATAATAGCCCGTCTATGTAAGGCGGCCTGATCGCCACACTATGGAGTGCAGCTGAATAGTTACGAATATTCTATCTCTTTTCTTCTTCCTCTAAAGCCCCGGAAAGAGATCGCAGATAGACAAGCCATCCCATACCGGGAAGCAGAAAAAGAAGAGCAAGAGCGGCCACAATACTTCTGGGATTAACCCCCAGGTCAAGCGCCAGACCTGTACACCAGGTAGAGAGGCTGAGAACCAGAGTAAGCAGAGCCATTTCTGCGGCAAATACTCTTCCCCGAAAACTGTCTTCCACCCTTCGGTGCAGAAGCGTAGTGCTGAAAACCCACTGGATTGAACCACCAATATGACCGGCAAAGACACAGACTGCGGCAACAATAAGCACCGGAGCCTGGCTGAAACAGAGATAGGCCACTGAGGAAATAAAAAAAGCCGCGCCTATGGCATAGCGCATGGCAACAACCCCCTCACCAAACAGGCGCCAGGCAACAAGGGGGCCAACTGCCGCTCCCAGGCCCCGCATGGAATAGAAGACGCCGCTTAACCCACCCTGCCCGTTTTGGGCAAAAACCTGCTCACCAAACACTGTGAGCATAACCAGAATCCCACCTGACAAAGCCCAGCCGCTTTTGACCATGAGCAGCGCCGCAACCCGGGGATGCGTTTTTACATAAGCGCAGCCGGCAGCTAGCTCATGCCATCCGGTTATCCGGGCAAACGTGAGTTTTGTTGATATTTTTTTAACAGTTGAAGGGAGCGCAACAGAGGTAAGCAACAGTGCTGAGACCACAAAGCTGACACTGTCTATTACGATTGCAGTCCGCCAGCCAAAGGCTGCTGAAACAAATCCCCCCAGGGCGGCACCCAGGGCAAGCATGACAGACCAGGAGGCACCAGACAATCCATTGGCAATACTTAAATCTTCCCGGCTGCATAAATTTGGGACACTGGCCTGGCGCGCCGGATGAGCAAAAGTCCAAATTGATTCCTGGATAAAAGCAAGCACATAAACCAGCCAAACCTGTGAAGCATCATGAATCAGAAGATAACAGAGCACAACAATGGCGCGTAACAGGTCGCAGCAGACCAGAATATATTTACGGTTAAAACGATCTGCAACCACTCCGGCAACCGGGCCAAGTAACGAGGTGGGCAGGAACTTGGCAATCAAAAACCAGCTCACGACCTGACCGGAACCGGTGAGATCATCCAGCAGAACAAAAAGACCTATATAATTAAACCAGTCACCAGCCTGGCTAATCGCCCCGGAAAGCCAGAAACGCCGAAAGTTGACATTTGTCTTGAGCAGATGCACGTACGACAGAAGATTGCCTGCTGAGTGACCTGTTTTTTTCTGTTGAGTTCTGACATTTTTTTTCATCAGCCGACTATATCCGGAGTAGCAGGGAAAGGGGAGATTTTCTGAAACGAATTGCAACAACAGCTTTCTGATGATGCTCTAACATCTTCATCAGAAATACTGATAACGAAACTCTGATTTTACTATGAGCTTTCCAAAGAACAAGTTGGTATTGCATAGACCTGTCGGCAAGAGATGCCTGCCCTTTGTACACTGAGAAGCATGAACACTGGAGGGTGCCTTTAAATAATTAGATATTTTATTCGAGTTCGAGGAGCATAGAAAATAAGAAACGCAGCATATTAATCATATGTGAGCATTATTATTTTCGTGGCGACGAAGAAATCGGGCATAATAGCAATTATTCAAGGTGCCCTGGACTTATCTAATTTTTTTGACAGATATGGCACGATCCTCTCTTTTATGTTCAAATGAAGGGTTCTTGTTTTAATAGTCTTTTGTTTTTTTAATGTTGGCCTACTCTTGTAAAAACTTGAAAACGGCCGTTAACCCTGCTGAAAAAATCTTTCAGCAGATTTTATCCTTCAATGCCCATGGAGATTTATTATGGGACAGACCATAGCCGAAAAGATTTTTTCCGCGCACCTGCGTGACACGCCCACCCCGGACAACATGGTGATCGACATTGACGTCATCATGTGCCACGAAATCACCACGCCCATTGCCATTATGGATCTTGTGGATAAAGACATGGACAGGGTGATTGATCCAGACAGGATCAAAGCGGTCATTGACCATGTTACCCCGCCCAAGGATTCCAAAACAGCCATGCAGGCCAAGATAATGCGTGACTGGGCCAGACGGCAGAACATAAAAGACTTTTTTGACATTGGCCAGAACGGTGTCTGCCACGCCCTGTTTCCTGAAAAAGGATTCATCCGCCCCGGCAACACGGTCATCATGGGTGACTCACATACCTGCACCCATGGCGCGTTTGGCGCGTTTGCCGCCGGCGTAGGGACAACTGATCTGGAAGTAGGTATCTTAAAAGGTG
This sequence comes from Desulfobulbaceae bacterium, assembly GCA_026990725.1. Lineage (GTDB taxonomy): Bacteria > Desulfobacterota > Desulfobulbia > Desulfobulbales > Desulfobulbaceae > Desulfobulbus_C. The sequence goes on along the minus strand of JALXCX010000309.1, from coordinate 2,545 downwards.
TCTGTGCCTTCCGAAAACCCGCATCCATGAAGGTGGAAGTCACCGGCACAATGCCAAAAGGCGTGTATGCCAAGGATATTATTCTCCATATCATCAAAACCCTCACTGTCAACGGCGCAACAGACATGGTCATGGAGTTTTGTGGCCCGATTGTCGAGGCAATGAACATGTCATCCCGGATGACGCTTTGCAATATGTCTGTTGAAGCAGGCGCGACCTCAGGTCTCTGCCTGCCAGATAAGGTGACAGCAGAATATCTCTGGCCATTTATTCAGGACGATTACGCCTCGCTGGAAGAAGCTGTCGAGGACTATAAAAAATGGCATTCTGATACTGATGCTCAATATGCCCAGACGTTGCCCCTTGATGTGACAGAACTTGTCCCCCAGGTTACCCATGGTTTTAAGCCGGATCAGGTGAAAGACATTACCGAGCTTGCCGGTGAGAGAATCGATCAGGTGTACATAGGTTCCTGCACAAATGGACGCATTGAAGATATCCGAGAAGCCGCCTCTATCCTTAAAGGACGCAAGGTTGCAGACACGGTCCGGGGCATTTTAACTCCGGCAACACCGGGGATTTATTCCCAGGCACTTGACGAAGGCTTGATTAAAATTTTTATGGATGCCGGGTTCTGCGTGCTTAATCCTACCTGCGGCGCATGTCTTGGCATGAGCAGTGGCGTACTGGCCGAAGGCGAGTCCTGTGCTTCCACGACCAACAGAAATTTTAACGGACGAATGGGCAAAGGCGGCATGGTCCATCTTATGAGTCCGTTGTCTGCCGCGGCAGCCGCAGTAACCGGAAAGATTACCGATCCCCGATCAATGATGCAATAAGAGACTTACAGGAGTAGACAATGAAAGAATTTGGCGGACCCGCCTTTTTTATTGACCGTGATGATATTAATACAGATGAAATCATTCCGGCAAAATATCTAACCGAAATTACAAAACGGGCATTACAACCCCATCTGCTTGAAGATCTTATTCTTGACAAGAAAGAATTCGACACCAAGGCTGACGATTTTCAAAGGGCTCAGGTACTGGTTACCCGGTCAAACTTTGGCTGCGGTTCTTCGCGTGAACACGCGGTCTGGGCGCTTGAAGTGAATGATATTGATGTTGTCATCGGCTCGAGTTTTGCCCGAATCTTCCGACAGAACATGTTTAACTGCGGTATTCTGGCTATAGAGCTTACGCCCGAAGACATTGACCGGCTTTTTGCCATATCAGGAGACGTAACTATTAGCATCGATCTGGAAAATGACAAGGTGATTGCCTCAGGAAGTAACGGGGAGGAAGTCCAATGTTTCTTTTCGCTCAACCCCTTTGATAAAAAACTTGTCGGGGCTGGCGGATGGCTTGCCTTTGCTGACCAGAATTATTAATCAACAAAGGCTGCTGAAATACAGTAATAATGAAAAAAGCGGGGAGCATATCATGCTCCCCGCTTTTTCTTTTTATACTTTTTATACTCCCCGGCAAAGATTACCTGCACGGAAGTGGTCTTTCACTCAGCATTTGTAACGATACGGAACGCCTGCTTTTTCCATATTGGCTGCGTATTTCTTGAAAACATCTACAACCTTTTTCGCCCGGGGGCTGGTGGCCGCAATCTCGTCCCAGAAGACCTGAGCATCAGCAACGACCTGATCCCACTCATGGGCGGGAATAGTGGTTAATTCCATTTTCTTGCCCTCAACACGAAGTTTAGCCTCACCACCCCAGTACCAGACCTGACGATAATAGTGAGAACTGTCCATGGAAAGCTTAAAAAGCTCCTGAAGATGTGGCGGAACCTTTGCCCAACTCTTGCTGTTGGCAAAATAAGAGCCACACCAGGCACCAGTCACGTTGTTTAATAGTGCGTAGTTACAGACGTCAGCCCAGCCGACCTCATACGCTTCGGTAAAGCCGCACCAGGCAACACCATCCAGCTCACCGGTCTGCAGGGCCACTTCGATATCGTCCCAGGGAAGAGTTACAGGTACAAGACCATATTTGGAGAGAAATTTCCCAGCTGTCGGAACACCAAAAACCCGCTTACCTTTCATATCAGCAAGAGAGCGAATCGGTTTTTTGGTAAAAATATGAAGCGGATCCCAGGCACCGGCACTAAGCCATTCCACTCCTTTAATCTCATCGTACGCCTCTTTCCAAATCTTGTCCAAACCGTAATATTTAAACATTACCGGCAGGTCAAGACTGTAGCGGGTATTAAAGGGAAAATAGCCACCAAACACACTGATATCAACAGGAGAAGCCATGGTGGCATCATCACTCTGTACCGCATCGATCATGCCGTTCTGCATGGCCCGGAACAACTCGCCTGTAGCAACCAGTTGATCTGCGTAATAGAGTTCAATTTCCATCTGACCATGGGCAGCCCGATTAAATGCCTCAATCTGCGGTTTAATAACATGGGCTCCAAGAGGGGCACCTGAATAGGATTGCAGCCGCCATTTAATAGGCTTTGTTGCCGCATATACATAGCCTGCCCGGGAGAATGTAGAAGCTGCAACAGCACCGGCTGTTACTGCGCC
>JALXCX010000308.1 GCA_026990725.1 Desulfobulbaceae bacterium | reverse complement strand
GCTGCATGTTGTGTTAATTAAAACAAAAGTTTAGGCAGGTATTCCGGTCAAGGAGAGAGAAAATGCTGGAAATGGTAAAGGCTAGGATAATTTTTGGTTTGTATGCCTTTTTATCCATGACAAAACTAGGAAATTTGTCTTTTTTAAAGAACTTTTATTATGAAGTAAAAATGGCTCGTTTGATGCGAAAAGATCAATATGCCTGGAATAAACAAGTCGCCCTGGATAAAGGTGTCAAGATAGGGAAGAATACATGGATTTTTGGGGGAGTTAATTATTCTGTTGAACCCTATTTGATAGAAATTGGTGATAATTGTGTGATCTCTGGAAATGTCACCTTTGAAACCCATGATGGCGGCATTTATCTGTTTAATGATGGCAGTGACGATATTCTGGGGAATTTTGGTAAAATAAAGATTGGGAATAACTGTTTTCTGGGAGCAAGATCTATTTTTTTGCCTGACGTTGAAATAGGCGATAATTGCCTGGTGGCGGTCGGGTCCGTGGTTGCCAACAGTTTTGGCGACAATTCTCTGATCATGGGAAATCCTGCAAAGCTGGTTTCCAGGATAGAGTATTATCGCAAAGCAAAGATGGTGAGCAAAAATACGGTCAGGCATCCTCGGTACGGTATGCCTAATCAGGGGAAAATACCCAAAGAGGAAAAAAGGAAATTGTTATTAGAGCATTTTGCCGATCTACCCATCAGGAAAGCTCGGAAAAAAATGCGGTAGTTTTCTCAACTTTTTTAAAATGGACTATTGATAGTGAAAATACTTTTCTGGTTTCTTTTTTCTCTCATAACCTATCATTATTTTATTTTTCCATTACTTCTCATTATCTGGTCGTTTATCAGAAATTTACGAGTAACGAAAGGGGCTGTAGTCCCAAGGGTTACTCTTATTGTTGCTGCGTATAACGAAGAAAAGTGTATTCGGTCTAGAGTTGAGAACTGTTTCTCTCTTGATTACCCTGTTGAGCAACTCGAGATGATAATTGTATCAGATGGTTCTACTGACGCAACGCCAGCTATTGTCAAAGAATATGAACAAAGAGGGATTGTGGCGCTTTTTTCCCCTCCCCGTCGTGGTAAAACTTCTGCATTAAATCGTGCTGTTGCACGGGCAACAGGGGATATTCTGGTGTTTTCAGATGCGAACTCAATGTTCAGGCAGGATGCGATCAGAAAGTTGGTTGCAAATTTTGCTGATAGAACAATTGGTGGCGTGAGCGGACGCAAAAGCATTGTGGTCAATGTAGACAGGGAGTCGAGTAAAGGAGATAGTTTGTTCTGGCGGGTTGAGTCTTGTCTTAAAACTTTACAGAGCAAGGCCGGGTCAATCACGACGGGGGATGGAGAAATATTTGCTGTACGAAGACAGTTGTACACTGCGATCCCCGAAGAAATAATTAATGATGATACTGCAATAACCTTCGGAATTATCAGGCAGGGATATAGAGTCATATATGAGCCTGAAGCTATTTCAGAGGAAGAGGCATCGATTGTCCTGGAAGACGATTTTAACGTAAAAGTCAGAATGGTCTCCGGTGGGTATCAGACATTGCAATACTTTGGTGATGTGATCTTTCCCCCCGTGAATTTTTTTGCGGTGCAGTTTTTGTCTCATAAAGTTTTGCGCTGGACGATGCCTGTCTGGTTAGCGGCCTTGTTCGTTGTTAATCTGTTTTTGCTGCAGGGCTGGTATTTTGTGTTTTTTCTTCTGCAGGTGGCATTCTATCTGCTGGCATTTTGGGGGTATATCAGGAAAAAAATGGGGAAAGAATCTATGAAGTTCCTCTATATTCCCCTCTATTATTGTACTATGAATATTGCGGCACTTATGGGCCTTTTTTCTTTTTTGCGCAAAGAATCGCAGGTGAAAATCTGGAAAAAAGCTGCCAGATAATACCATGGTTTTACCTGGAAAAGGGGACGAAAATAGTTGAATATTTTGTACCATCACAGAACGATGGGGAGAGGTGCGGAGGGCTCTCATATTGCTCATATTGTCAAGGCCTTTGAGGCCGAAGGGCATAATGTCATAGTTGTTTCTCCGCCCGGCGTTGATCCTCTTGCAGAAATTGGCGCTAAACCGCTGGATAAGACTGATGAAAAAGTTCAAGGGGTGACCGTCCTCTGGAAATTTATAAGCCGTCACGCCCCCCAATTCTTTTTTGAGCTCCTTGAAATCGCTTACAACTTTCAGGCAATACCTCGCTTGGCCAGGATTATAAAAGGGAAAAAGATTGATTGTATTTATGAGCGAAATGCTTTCTTTTTGTTTGCTGGAGCCTTTGTGTCTAAAAGATACTCTATTCCCTTCATTGTCGAGGCAAATGAGGCTGTGGGTATTGAGCGTGCCAGAAAATTATTTTTGAATGCTCCGGCTTTGCTGTGTGAGCGATACACCATGAAACGTGCGGAGAGGATCTTCACGGTTTCAAGTTATCTTTCCAGGATGTTGAGCAGGCACCTTGTTTCTTCCTCCCGTGTTGTTGTTCTACCCAATGCGATTGATCCGGTACGGTTCAGCCAGCCTGTAGATGGAGTTGCAGTTCGAAAACGGCTGGGGATTGCAGAAAAGACCGTTGTTGGTTTTGCGGGCTGGTTTGACTGGTGGGATCGCCTGGATCTGCTTCTTGATGTCCAGAAAGAGCTTGTTGAAATGGGATATTCCGATGTCGTTACCCTGCTTATCGGGCATGGAACAATGGTCGATGATCTTCAAGCCCAGGTTCTTAAAGCTGACATAACCGATAAGGTTTTTTTTACTGGCCCTGTCGAAAAAAACGATGTGTTGAGTTATATTGATGCCCTTGATATTGGCGTTCTTCCCCATTCAAATGAATTTGGTTCACCCATGGTGCTTTTTGAAATGATGGCATTGGGAAAATGTGTCATAGCGCCGGATGTCGCGCCGGTTACAGACGTTGTGCAAGACGGAGTGAATGGCGTGATATTTCCTTGCCTGGATAAGGAAATACTCAAAAGAAAAATAATTGAATTACTTAAAGATAGATCGAACCAGCTAAGAATTGGTCGACAGGCCAGAGAGAGGGTCATGCAAAATCATACGTGGAAAAAAAATGCAGAACGTATTCTGCAGGTGGTAACAGCCCCGGAGAATATCTGATGATTCGGTTTTCCTGATGTCGTCTGCTAAACGTATAGTTAAAAATGCCCTGGCAAATGGTGCGGGGCTTGCCTGCGAGGCCATTATTTCCTTTTGTATGCTCCCCTTTATTTTGCATCGGATAGGTGAATCCGCTTATGGTGTGTGGGCCTTTACTATTGCTATTTCCGGGTACATGGGAATACTTAATTTAGGCTTTCGGCCGGCTATTAATAAATATGTGGCTCAGTACAACGCCACAGGAGAATGGCAGAAAATACGTGATATGCTGCAGGCAAGTCTGTTCAGCTACTCGGCCTGCGGCAGTCTGATAGTTTTAAGCTGTATTGTACTCTCGCTTAATGTCAGTAATCTTTTTAATATTCCAGTTGAATTTCAAAAGACAGCGGCGTTGTTTATTCTGCTGGTAGGGTTCCAGATGGCAGCCGGTTTAGTTGCTGTCGTTTTTGGAGGTGTCATTTCCGGGTTGCAGCGGTATGAAATCAACAATGGAATCGAGATTTTTGTCATGTTGTCCAGGACAGCAATAATAGTTTCTTTTTTAGGTAGATATCCCTCGTTGAATACGATTGCGGCGGCTCATTTTTCGATGGTACTGCTCGGGGATCTTATTACTGTTATATGGGCTCACAAATTAGCCGACATAGCCCCTCTTAAGCTGTTTCGCATACCTTCCAGAAATGCGTTGGGGCCAGTTCTCAAGTTTAGTCTGATTACCTTTGTAATTTCTACTGTGGGACGAATTATTTCCTACATTGACCTGCCATTGATTGCCTCGATCATTACAATAGAGGCTGTCACCATGTATACAATAGGTAGTCGACTGATTAAGTATTTGAAGAATTTTGTCGAAGTGTTATCCAATGTGCTGGCTCCGGCAACAAGTGATCTTCAGGCAAGAGATGATATGGAAGGAGTACAGAGCATTTTTCTTTATTCTACCCGTGTTGCCAGCCTGGTCGTCTTTCCGACTATTAGTTTTCTTATTATCTTCGGAGATGTGTTTCTGAAGCTATGGCTGGGTAAAGAGTACCCAGAGAGTTATAGGGTCATGTGTATCCTGGGGGTGGCTAATTTGGTCTATTTGCCACAAATAAGTACTATTCCAATGCTTTTTGGTCTTGCACGGCATAAAATTGTTATGTACATGGCAATTGTTTCCGGAGCTGTTACTGTTATTTTGGCCTTTGTGCTAGGCACAAGGTATGGACTACAGGGAATCGCCTTTGCCCTCGGGTTTCCCCAGGCATTGATTTATGGCATTATCTGTCCAGTATATGTCACTGGCCATGTAGGGCTACCCTACTGGTCATGGTTGTATTCCACATACCTGAAAGCCATGTTGCCTGTCATTCCATTTGTTCTCTTTTTGCTCGGGTGCAGGTCTTGTTTTCACGTGAACAGCTGGCTGGTCTTTCTTGCTGTGGTGATAGTGGCAGGCCTGTTGTATCTGGTAGTCGCCTGGCTTACAGTCATTTCCGGGGACGATAAAAAGCGAATTTTGTCGCTTTTACCCGAATTTGGAAAAAAGTGATGAAGATTTTGTTCTGGCGGCTGCACAGATGGTAAGTCAACTAGCGACCCGGGGAAGCTTCGTCTTTTTTTTACCTCCGGCTCAGAGTGTGCTGCTTTACGGTGATACGGATGGGGCAGTGTGCCTTGCCCTGCTGAAAACAGGTGCAACCATGATTGTATGTCTCTGCCCGGAGTCGTTGACCGCCATGGAAATCAGGAAGAATGTCGCCAGTTGTTCCCAAGGAAAAATTATCCTGGTTGTCGGACAACCTGATGTCCTGCCTTTCAGGGAGAGCAGTTTTTCTCTTGTCGTTCGTCATGTTTCCGCCGTGAATGAAATTCACCAAGGATCCGTATTTCGTCCAATGCTTG
>JALXCX010000307.1 GCA_026990725.1 Desulfobulbaceae bacterium | reverse complement strand
ACAAAAGGCGGAACCGCAACAACGACTTTCCGCATGTCCGATGCCGCGATATCAAGATACACCCGCTCAGCGGCCGCCTCTGCAATAAAGGTCAGGGACAGGGCCAGAACCGCGCAGGCCACAAGCAGTCGGTATTTTGTAAATATAGTATTCATTGGGTGTATAGAGGTTAAATTTTTAATAACTACATTGCAAGTTCACCGGGTTTGAAACGCAACCCCACTTCAATGGAGGCCTGAGACATAAGCGCCGGAAACCGTGGCATTGGCGCGGCACTCCGCAGGGTTTTCATAACAAACTGATCAAAATAGGGATCCTTTGATTTACGTTCAATCTGCATCCCCTTAACCGAACCATCACGACGAATGGTCAGCACAACAATGGTTTCCAGACGAGCGTCCCACTGACGCATTTCCGGTAATATCCAGTAACCGTGAACCTTGTCATACAGTGAAGATAAATACTGCTTCAGGACAACCGACTGCACCTTACGCCCGGATGAACTTCCCGAGCGGCCTGTGGGCTTGCTCGTTGCCCCCGACTGCCGAATAACAGCAGCCAGCTCCTCGCGGGCAACAGCAGCCGCACGATCCGCCTCCTGCTGCGCACGTCGGGCATCGGCCAGTGCCCGTTGCCTTCGTAATTTTTCTGCGCGTTTTCTGGCCTGCTGCGCTTTCCGCTTTCGGGCCAGGGCCTCCTTTTTGCGCCTCTGCTGCTCTAGCCGGGCAATTTTCTGCCGTTTCTCCTGCTCTTTTTCCTCGGCAAGCCTTGTGTCTTTGGCCTTTTTCTTCTTACGTTTGCGCGGCGTAAGCGATATAGGTTTTGCCGGCGCGACAGGCTCCGGGACCACTTCCGGCTTTGGCTCCGGAGCAAGAGCAACCTCTGCCGGTTCCGGCTCTGGAGGAGGAGGCGATGCTTTGACCACGGGCTCCGGAGGTTGAACAACAGGTGTAGCAGGAGCCGGTGCCGGGGGGGCTGGCTCAGGGTCAGGCATGGAAACCAGATCAACAGTTACAATATCGTCAAGTAACGGTTTATGGTTGATCAAATCAGGCAGCCAGATTGAGGACGCAAAGAAGACAAGATGCAACATGACCGCCAGATTCAATGGCCATTTCCAACACCTGTCGTCCTGTTGTTGCGCCCGGAAAAAATCCCGATCGTCGTACTGTACTCCATCCAAGATGTTCTACAAGCCCCGTAAAATCTATTTTTCGTTATCATCAGGCCGGGTGACCATGCCTAATTTTTCAAATCCTGCCTGCTTCACGGCTGCCATCGTCTTCACGACAAGTCCGTAAGGTACATCCTGATCCGCCCGGAGGTAGACAGGTTCTTTTTTCTTTTCTTCCGGCAACTTGGCAAGCTCCTGTTTAAAAAGTGATAAACCCACCTTAATTTTCCCAAGAGAAATCTCGCCGTCCTTATTAATTGAAACAAGCAGTGGCTGATCATCCTCCGAAGGCAGTGCTTTAGTCGTCGTTGCCGGCAGATTAACCTCTATTCCTTCTGTCATCATGGGAGCTGTGACCATGAAAATAATCAGCAGCACCAGCATGACATCCACCAGTGGCGTTACGTTAATATCGGCGACCAGACCCCGTCTGCCGTTTCCTCCTGTTGGCCCCATAAAAATAACTCAGTAAAAATCAATGAAATGTCTGACTGAATTTTATCCTCTTGAGAGGATGTCACGCTCAATCACGTTGAGAAAATCAGCAGAAAAATTGTCGATATCTGACTCAAAAATTGTTAATTTGTTTGCATAGTAATTATAGAAGACAACTGCCGGAATAGCAACCGCAAGACCGGCGGCAGTGGCAACAAGTGCTTCTGATATACCCGGTGCGACAACAGCAAGAGAAGCTGACCCGCGCTCGCCAATACCCTGAAACGAGGTTAAAATTCCCCAGACTGTACCAAACAGGCCGATAAAAGGAGTTGCACTGCCGGTGGTGGCGAGAAAAGAAAGAGATTTCCCCAGCCGGTCATATTCCATGATCTGCGCTTTACGCACGGCCCGCTTCATATTGTCCATTGTCGCCAGCTGAGACTGCAGATTCCCGGGAGCAGCCTGACTGGCCCGGGCAGTACTGATCTTTCGCAGTTCGCTGTAGCCGGAAACAAAGACTGCCGCCTCCGGACTGCAGGTATACTCCTTTGCTGCCTCAAAGGCATGTTGCAGGGTTTTACTCTCCCAGAAACGGGCAAGAAATTCCTCAGAGGCATTACGCGCCCTTGAAAAAAGCAACTGTTTTCTGATCACAATCCACCACGACAGGACTGAGAAGACAACAAGCGCTGCCATAACCAACTTGACCACAAGACCGGCTCCGGCCATCATGCCGATAAACGAAAAACTCACGGAATATTTTCCTTCTTTATTTATTGATTACTTTTACACGGCGGGTTCAACTGCTGAAATACTTTTTCTTTCCACTCTTCGATCTGTTCTTCATAGGCCACTGCCGGCAATTCCTGCCTGCACCCCGTGCAAACTACTGTTGCCTGTGTTCAACGACCCTGAATTCTGGCAACGGCTCCGCAAAAAACACAATGCAATACCATTTCAGCAAATTCGCCGTTCCTCTCTTCAGCATCCTGACAGCTCATATCGCCTTCCCCAAAGAATAAAACTGCCCATTGCGGGAGTTTGAAAGAATGGTTACATATAACCATCATGGCTGGACCAAACTGGCCGGCCATGATGAACTTTGAAAGTTCGCAACTGCAGTATGGCAAATCAGGAGCCAGCGATGCCTTTCATGTTAAGCTTAAAGTATACTTGATTCACAAAATCCTGTCGACCTTGAACTACGAATAGTGTACATAACTCGAGGGTAAAAAGAGTCAACAGACTTCCTGCCGATTTACCAGAATTTTATATATTATTCATATTTACACACACGGAGTCTACCATGCCTACAGCTATTTATGACGTTGTCATCATTGGCACCGGGCCCGCCGGCATCCAGGCAGCCATCCATGCATCCAGAAAAAAAACCAGCGTCCTCATGCTTGGTCGTATTGAAAACAGTGCCTTGTACAACGCCCACATCGAGAACTACGCCTGCATAGCCGGGGTGACAAACGGCAAAGACCTGCTGGAAGCCGGCCTCACCCAAGCCCAAAGCTTTGGCACAGAGATGGCGGCTGAAGACGTTTTAAAAATCAGCCAGGGCGAGGACCAGCTGTTCAGCCTGGAGCTTGAGAGTGGCAGAGAAATAACAAGCCGGACCCTGATTTTTTCCATGGGAGTCTCCAAGAAAAAACTTTCCGTGCCCGGAGAACTTGATCTTGCCGGAAAAGGCGTGAGCTACTGTGTCGACTGTGATGCCAACTTCTACCGAGGGGCAACTGTTCTGGTGGCCGGCAACCGAAGCGCCGCCATTGACGGAGCCCTGACGCTTCTGGACTATGCCGACAAAGTCTATTTGGTGGCCAAGGAACTCCAGGGCTCGGAAAGCATGCTTAAACGATTGCAGGAAAGCGAGATTGAGGTACTGGAAGGCACATGGGTCAAAGAAATTCATGGCGAAAACGCCGTCACGGAGATATTGCTTGATACCGACAAAACAGTGCAGGTTGACGGTATCTTTATTGAGCTTGGCTCCAAAGGTGCCCTTGAGCTTGCCACCCAGATAGGAGTGCAGCTTGACATGGATCATTTTAAATATATCGACGTCAGCCGAAAACAGGAAACCAACATCCCTGGCGTCTACGCAGCCGGGGACATCGTCGGCCCCCCGTACCAGATGGCCAAAGCCGTTGGCGAGGGATGCGTAGCCGGCATGGAAGCAGCGACCTATGCCAGAAAGCAAAAAAGAGCCACCTGATCCAGCCAGTCGTTTACATTGCAAAAATGTAAACTCTTGACAAATTGCATGCCATTTTTGTTACAAGAAAATTAATCACACCTGCTTGTACCGGCTCATACATCTCGATAAATAAATATAACATATTAATATTAATAGAAAATAATATTTTACATTTTCGTGGCATGACTTTTGATTAACTCTCTCCCAACTGCACTACCAACTGTCTGTGCCCCGCAGACGGAGGTTGGTGTTCACTATTTCAGGAGAGAACAATGGATACAAAAAAATGGATTTTCAGTGTTTCAGCAGCTGCCTTTCTGGCGGCGATCTCAATCACCGCCACCAGCCAGGCCGCCCCTGATGTGTCAACAGAGGCCAGTGTTGGTCTGTACAGCAGCTATATCTGGCGAGGATATGAATTAAGCAAAGACAGCCTGGTTATTCAACCCTCGGCAACAGTTGGATATAACGGTTTTGGCTTCAACCTGTGGGGCAACCTTGACACGGACCAGTCCACTGATCTTTTCAGCGAAGACGGCAACAAGTGGAACGAGACCGACATGACCCTCTCCTATGACGGGTCATACAACATGCTCAGCTATTCTGTCGGCTATATTTATTATGCCCTTGAAGGTCTCAGTGACACCCAGGAAATTTATGCGGGTATCACTCTTGACCTGCCCGCCTCGCCGTCGCTCACAGTCTACAGAGATATTGACGCCGCCCCGGGCTGGTATATTGCCCTTGAGCTCTCCCACTCCCAGGAGCTTACGAGCGAACTCACGGCAGATTTCGGTGTAAAAGTAAGCTATCTTTTTGTTGATGATGAAAGCACTCTTGCGGATCCATCCGACCCGACATCATCCTACAGTGATTTTCACGACGCTGTCCTCTCGGCAAGTGTAAGCTACGCAGTTACCGAAAATATCACCCTGACCCCGGAACTGTACTACTCCTTTGCCCTGGGCAGCGACGCCAAAGATGTCATGGAAAATGCCAGTGCTGACGGGGACGACTCCGACTTTATTTACGGCGGTATATCTGCAAGCATTGCCTTCTAAAAATGCGAAACAAAGACGTTTAACAGCAAACAAAAAAAGAGTACCATGTTACGAGCTGCCAGCACGTTGCTGGCAGCTCGTTGCCATGCCGCTTTCAAGCCGGCACGGCAGGCCTGTTTTAAAAAAGGGGAATGGGCCATAGCCGC
>JALXCX010000306.1 GCA_026990725.1 Desulfobulbaceae bacterium | reverse complement strand
TCATTATTGGCTGGATTGAGTGGGGAACTTCTCCAAACTGGTGTCGCAGAACATGTTACCTCCATAATTTCAGACTCAAGAAGTGCAGGGCCGGGCAGTGTTTTTGTTGCCTTGAAGGGTGAAAAGGCAGACGGTCATGATTTTCTGTCTGACGTGGTTGCACAAGGTTGTATTTGTGTTGTTGTAGAAAAGAATTGTGCCACCCTTCCAGCGGATGTGACAGTTATCCGGGTTGACGATACACGTTTGGCACTTGGGGCACTGGCAACAGACTTTTACGGTTTTCCGGCCCGTGAACTGACAATGATCGGCTTGACCGGGACAAACGGAAAAACCACTGTTTCCTGGCTGCTTGAGCGGATGCTCAAGAATGTCGGCTGTCAGGTTGGCGTAATCGGAACCATTAATTACAGGTATTTTGCAAAAGATGGGCATGAGGTTTGTGTTCCGGCACCACTTACTACCCCTGAGCCTCTTCTCTTACAGAAATTACTCCGCTCAATGGTTGACGAGGGAGTAACCCATGTAATTATGGAAACTTCCTCGCATGCCCTTGTGCAGCAAAGGTTGCAGGGAATTCTTTTTGATGTAGGTGTCTTTACAAATTTGAGCCGGGACCATCTTGATTTTCATGGCAGCATGGAAGAGTATTTTGCGGCCAAAAAGCTTTTATTTACCCGTTATCTTAAAAACACAGGTTCAGCGGTTGTTGTGACTGATTCCGGGGCAGCGCATGAGAATTGGGGCCGGCAGTTACTAACTGAACTGCTCAACGGTGAACAGACCCTCAATTTGGTTTCCTGTGGCTTTGACAAAAAAAACATGGTTTCTCTGCAAGAATTACAGATGGACCTCTTCGGATTCTCGGGTCAGTTGAACATTGCTGAGCAGCAGTTTGCTTTTCAAACTGAAATGACGGGCAGGTATAATGTGTTGAATTTCCTCTCAGCAGCTGGTGTCGGCACCTCTCTTGGTTTGCCAGAATCGCAGATCATAAGAGGTCTTGAGGCTGCCAGGCAGGCCCCGGGCCGACTGGAAAAAGTGAAAATTCCTGGAAAGCCCCAGAGATCGCAACCCCATGTTTTTGTAGACTATGCTCATACGCCCGACGCTTTGAACAATGTGTTGCAGACACTTAGGAAATTGACTGAAGGGCGTTTAATCTGTCTTTTTGGTTGCGGAGGAGATCGTGACACGGGGAAACGCTCGCAGATGGGCGAGATTGCCGGGGAGCAAGCCGATATTTCAATTATCACCTCAGACAATCCACGATCCGAGGATCCGGAGAAAATCATTTCCAGTATAGTAACCGGGTTTAAAAAAGCTGGTATTTCTGAGGAAGATGACTACGCACGGCTCAAAAGAGGCAGCAAGACAGAAAAGAGGTTTATCTGTCTTGGAGATCGAAAAGAGGCCATTTGCGCAGCCATCGATTTAGCCTGCCCAGGTGATATTGTCCTGATTGCCGGTAAAGGGCATGAAACATATCAGCTGATCGGGAAGAAGAGAATCTTTTTTGATGATAGAATAAGTGCTCTTGAGGCAATGATTGCCTGGACTCCGTCACATCTGCTGGAGGCTACCCATGGTAAAGTATGCAGCGGAGAGCAGGTCTCTTTATTGCATAACATTTCTACAGATACCAGAAAATTAGAGCGGGGTGATATCTTTATTGCCCTTTCAGGTGAGACCTTTGACGGGCATGATTACGTAGAAACTGCGATCAAAGCAGGTGCTCTGGCTGTCATTGTTCACCAAAAAATACCTCAATTGCCTGATAATATATTGGTAATAAGAGTCAAGGATACCCTGATGGCTTTGGGTGATCTTGCCAGGTATCGTCGGGGATTATTAAAAACGAGGGTTAAGGTTGCCGCTATTACGGGTAGTTCCGGGAAAACAACTGTGAAAGAAATGACCTCGGCTATTTTCAGAAAGTTTATTGAAAATGAAAATTCGGGAAAAGATTCTTTGCTGAAGACAGAGGGGAATTTTAATAATCTCATTGGCCTGCCATTGTCTCTTCTTCCTCTGTCTGCCAGACATAAAACAGCTGTGCTTGAAATGGGTATGAACCGGCCCGGTGAGATTGAACGGCTCACTGCAATAGCCGATCCTGACATTGGCTGCATCACCAATATTCAGTCTGCACACCTTGAGGGACTGGGTAGTATTGAAGGTGTAGCCCGGGCCAAAGGCGAGCTGTTTCACGGAATGCGTCCGGAAGCCGTGTGCGTCGTAAATTATGATGACGCACATGTCCGTAGACTTAAAAGGAATGGCCAGGCTGTTATTGGATTTGCCGTAACAAGTGCGGGGCGAAGAAATTGTCCGGCAATACGGGCTACCAGAATCGTTAATCGGGGTGAACAGGGGATGCGCTTTACTCTGCATATTGATGACTGGAAAAAGCGGATTGATGTGCCTGTGCCCGGCAAACATAATGTGAGTAACTGCGCAGCTGCTGCAGCAATCGCCCACGCAGCCGGTGTCTCGCCTGACATCATTGTTGAGGGACTGAAACAGTATCAAAGCACAGAGAAAAGAATGCAGTTCATGGCTCTGCCGGGTGGTCTTCAGGTTTTAAATGACTGCTATAATGCCAATCCGGCCTCCATGCAGGCGGCCTTGAAGACGGTGAGTGGTTTTGGAACGAGCTGCAAAAAAATTGCCCTTCTTGGGGATATGCTTGAGCTTGGTGCAAACAGCGAACAGGCGCATAAAGAGTTAGGGCAACAGGTTGCTGAAAACAGATTTGATACCCTGCTTGTAACCGGTTCCTTTGCCCATCAGGTTGCCCAAGGGGCTGAAAGCGGTGGCATGGCAGGAGAAAGAATTCATGTCTTTTCCGGTCATGCCGAGATTGTTGACTGGCTATATCAGGCCATGGTGCAACGAACAGTAGTTGATGGTGACTGGTTGCTGGTCAAAGGTTCCAGAGGAATGAAGATGGAAAAGGTTTTGCAGGGTATTGCAAAACGATTTGCAACAGGAATAGAGGGGCAATAGGCATGCTCTATAACCTTCTTTATCCGCTGCATAACCAGATCAGCGCCTTCAATGTTTTTCGATATATAACTTTTCGTTCAATTGGCAGCGCCGTCACTGCATTTTTAATCGTATTTCTGCTTGGGCCATCGTTTATCAGGTGGCTGAAACAGGAACAGATTGGTCAGGTCGTACGTGATGACGGTCCGGAAACTCATTTAAGCAAGCAGGGGGTTCCGACCATGGGCGGGGTACTGATGCTGGCTGCCATTGCATCTTCAACGCTGTTATGGGCAGACCTGGCCAACGGCCTTGTCTGGGTTTGTCTGGGGATAACTCTTTTTTACGGGTTGATAGGCTCTGTTGACGACTGGAAGAAAATAAAGAAAAACAATGCAAGCGGCCTGTCTGCCCGTGGGAAACTTTTTCTGCAGGTTCTAGGTGCCTCTCTTGTCGGCTTATACCTCTATCTGCATCCTGTTTATGATGGTACGCTCAGCCTGCCATTTGTGAAAAATTATCATCCTGATCTTGGCTGGTGGTACATTCCGTTTGCTGTTGCTGTCATCGTTGGTGCGTCAAATGCCGTTAATTTAACAGATGGCCTTGACGGGCTGGCAGCCGGGCCGGTCATGATTACAGGCGCAGTTTATGCTATCTTTTCGTATGCCGCTGGCAATGCGGTTATATCTAGTTATTTGCAGATTCCTGCGGTTGTCGGTTCCGGAGAGGTGGCTGTTTTCTGCGCCACACTTGTGGGGGCCTGCCTGGGATTTCTCTGGTTCAATGCCTATCCCGCGCAGATTTTTATGGGTGATGTGGGCTCCCTTGCCCTTGGAGGTGCACTTGGCGCAGTGTCAATTATTATAAAGCAGGAATTTCTGCTCTGTATTACCGGCGGTGTTTTTGTGATGGAAGCTGTTTCCGTGATTCTTCAGGTTGGGTATTTTAAAATGAGTGGGGGAAAGCGTATTTTTTTGATGGCGCCCTTTCATCATCATTTTGAAAAGAAAGGCTGGGCCGAGCCCAAAGTAGTGATCAGATTTTGGATTGTGTCAATTATTCTTGGCCTCATGGCCCTGGCAACACTTAAACTCAGGTAAGCAATGGATCTCTGTCGTGCTCAGAAAGGAGTCGTGGTCGGTCTTGGAAAATCCGGATTGGCAGCCGTACAGTACCTTTATGATCAGGGGCTTGAGGTGGCGGTGTCTGAGCGGCGGAGTATAAACGAGTTGACTGCACCGGAGCAGGAGGTTCTTAAAAAATACGTTCTTAGTGTAGAGACAGGAGGGCATTCCGAGGAGTTTTGCTCTGCAGCTGATATTGTTGTTGTCAGCCCGGGGGTTCCCCATGATCTTCCCCCGTTACGGGCAGCAAGGGCTTGCGGTATTCCGGTTGTTGGGGAGCTTGCACTGGCAGCCGGACAATTTGATGTCCCGGTTATAGCTGTCACGGGATCAAATGGTAAAACCACGGTAACCAGTTTAATTGCGCATCTTCTGCAGGTGGCCGGTAAAAAAGTTTTTCTGGGGGGGAACATTGGTACACCGGTTTTGCAATACATTAAGAAGCCGGACGGCTTTGACGTTGTTGTGTTGGAACTTTCCAGTTTTCAGCTGCAGTCAGCGGGAGAGTTCAGGCCGGACATTGGTCTTTTTTTGAATTTATCCCCTGACCATCTGGACTGGCATGGCAGTTTACAGGCTTATGCAGAGGCCAAGCTGAACATTTTTGTCTGCCAGAAAAAAGATGATATAGCAATAGTCGGAGGCGATGATGGCTTTCTGCAAAAGCAGGCCTCAGTCAGTTCCGGACAGGTTTTTTGTTTTGGAACCAAGGCTGATTGCCGGGCAACCATTGATGACGCTACCGTGAAAATGCAGCCGGGATTTGGAGAACAGGGACATCCGGAAGAGTACAGACTTGCCGGGACTCAGCTTGCTTCAAGGGTTAACCAGTATAATGCGGCTGCTGCCCTGCTTGCGCTTCGGCAATTTGGTTGCGCTCCCGCAGATATTTCTCACGGGCTGAGTACATACC
>JALXCX010000305.1 GCA_026990725.1 Desulfobulbaceae bacterium | reverse complement strand
ATATTCTCGGGAAAACTCAACTCCTGCAGTTCCTTTCCCTTCTCCGCACAGCTCTGCTGTGATGTATAATGACAACTAAATAAACGAATGTCCGGTGTAAAACTCATCGGATCCACTCCCTGATTGTAAGATTACATGTAACTATTCAGGTATCAGCACAATGTTGGCATAACCTGTGGCCTGTAACTGTTCAGATGTGCTCCAAAATGCGGCAAGCAGGCCAACGAACTATAGCCCCTCTATGTGAGACGGCCTGATCGCCGCATTATGGGGTGCAGCTGAACAGTTACAATTACATTTAAAAATATTAAACTCCGCAACCTGCTATCAAACGCTCATCTTCTGATTCGTTAAGTATAATCGCCTGAGCCGGGCACTCGGCTACGCATATCCCACAGGCCCTGCATGTCTCAACATCGATAACAGCAAAACCGCCATCGTCAATTTTGGGTATTTCCCAGGGACAGACGCGGACACAGGTAAGACAGGAAACACAGAGATCGCGTTGAACTTCAGCGGCCTTTCCTTTTTCGACTAGCTGCTCTGGAGTAATATATCCCTTTTTCAATGCAAGTTTTGCAAGAGCGCCCATAATATCTGCAAAACTTACGTCCTGCGGGCAAACAAAGACGCAGCTTCGGCAGCCGGAACAGTACCAAAGCAGGTCCGAATCAAGCAACCGCTCCTCCATACCCATCCGTACCATGTGGATGATCTTCCGCGGATCAAAATCAGGAATCGCCTGACTCACCGGACAGGCCCCGGAACAGGCACCACAGGAAAAACAGGAATTCAGATGAGCACCACCGGGTTCGGCAACAACTTCAGCACTAAATCCTGGCTGTAAATCGAGTGTTTTCTTAGACATACCATCTCACCACAAAAAAACAGTTATGTTTTTATTATTACGGCATAAAGTACTGAAAAAATACGCCGAAAACAAAAACAGGAATGACAAAAACTGAGGAAAAAGACAGGAAACCGGACAGAAGAAACGCTCCGATCATGCACCTGTAGACGAAATAACCTACTGCGTTTAGGTCATTTTGTCAACGAATGGATACTAGGAAAATGAAAACAGCGACTTAACGTGATTAGCCCAAATCGAGAAGATGAGCCCAAAAAGGATGCATGACAATAAGCGACGAAACTCGCCTCACAAGATCGCCCTATTATTGCCGTCGCAAACAAGAGACAGCAAACAACAAAACGCCCTCCAACGCCTGCCAGGGAACAAACGCGAAAGTCTCCTTTTTGCGACGACCTGTTCTCCGACACATCCTCATAAAATGCTTATTTTAAGATGACACCTTTTCAGCAGCGGACGTTTTAAAGAGTGAGGGGACAATATGGTGCCGGTTTAATATTTTATAAAAATCAGTTCTGTTGCGATGCGCTATTCTCGCGGCCTGCGTCACATTCCCCTTGGTGGTCTGCAGCAGTTGCAACAGGTACTGTTGTTCAAACTGACGCCGTGCTTCGGCCAGGGGCAGTATTTTTTTCTGATGCTGTTTAATCGCATCATGAAGGAGGTCTTCAGCAATGAGCGATGATGTGGATAATGCCACGGCGTGTTCAACAACATTGTACAGCTGTCTCACATTCCCGGGCCAGGCGGCATCGACAAGTGTCTGCATGGCTTCCGGAGTAAACTTTTTCGCTGGTTTTCCCGAGGTGCCGGAAAGCGTCGCGATAAAATATTCAGCTAAAACCGGAATATCCTCTTTACGTTCATGAAGCGGGGGCAGCATCAGGGCAACCACGTTCAACCGATAAAACAAATCCTCCCTGAACTCCTGGGATTCAATAGCCTCTTCAAGGTCCCGGTGTGTTGCCGAGATTATACGTACATCAACAGAGACCGGCGTAGTACTCCCCACAGGACGAATCTGTCGTTCCTGCAAAACCCTGAGAATTTTCACCTGAAGATGAAGCGGCATATCTCCGATTTCATCCAGAAACAGCGTCCCTCCGTCAGCAGACTGAAACAACCCGGCATAGCTGCTGCTGGCTCCTGTAAACGAGCCTTTAACGTGGCCAAACAATTCTGATTCCAGCAATGATTCCGGAATGGCGGTACAGTTCACCGGTATAAAGGGCCCATCCCGCCTGCTGCTGGCCTTGTGGATGGCAATGGCCAACAACTCCTTGCCAGTCCCGCTTTCACCTCGTATCAGGACCGTGGCATCGGTTTCGGCAACCAGTTTTGCCCTGGAAAGCAGTTCTTCCATTGCTGCGCTGTTGGCCACGATGTCACTGCGCCACTCATCTTCAGATTCAGGCGTTTCCACACCGGAAGAGAGCGACAGAGCCTTTTGGGTTTCTCTGATCAGCTCCTTGCCGTCAATGGGTTTTGTTAAAAACGAAAAAACGCCCTGCCTGGTCGCATCAACAGCTTCAGGGATGGAACCGTGAGCCGTTATTATTATGACAGGAACAGCCTTATTCTTCTCTCTGATCGCCTCAAACAATGCCAGACCGTCGATACCGGGCATACGCAAGTCGGTTATAACCAGATGCGGATTGACAAGAGCAAATTTTGCTAAAGCCTCCTCCCCGCTCAAGGCAGTCTCAACCTCATATCCACTGCCTTCAAGACGAAGTTTCCACAAACTGAGTAGATCTGCTTCATCATCTACCAGCAGGACCCTGTACCCTTGTTTACTCATTTGGTATGTTCCCGGTTTTTTATTATATTTTCTATATTCCTCAACTGATCAATCTGGCGCTGTAATTCCTGGATCTGTCCCTGCCCCTGCCTGGCCTCAAGCTCAAGATCTGTAACCTTTGCGGCCAGCCTGTCCCGTTCCTCACGTATTTTATTGAGCCCGGAAAAGTTCCCTCTATATGCCTTGTCAAGCTGTCTGATCAACACAAGAAGTCCCCGCAGGTCACCAGGAGAATCAGGATGTTCTTCAACATACTGACTCAACAGCTTCTTCCCTTTCTTAAACTGTTTATAGTTTGCTCTGGGAAGAAGACTCAGGCAGATATACTTAAACAATACGTCCTCGCTGCCCTGATCAAATTTATTTGCGACTTCAGAAGAATAACTGACTAAATCTTTTCGCTTCAGTCCCTGCAGCTCATCCACGCAGGAGAGAAGATAAAAGCTCTCAGACGGTTCAAATACAACTGCCGGAGCTGCTGACGAGGCGGCTCCGGATTGATAGCCCGGCTGCACGCAACCGCCTGTCGACAAAAGTATTATTGCAACAAAAAATACTGAAATTTTCTTCATTTCACCCTCGTTCAGATAACGGCAGCACCACAGCAAAACAGGCTCCCTGTTTACTTGAAAGCAAACGGATCGTCCCGTTATGCGCCTGCACGTACTCCCTGCTGATTGCAAGACCCAGGCCGGATCCTTTAACAATAGCTTTTTTTGCCTCTTCCCCCTGAAAAAAAGGAGAAAAAATCCTGGAACGTTCATCCTCCTTAACCCCGGGCCCACTATCACGAACAAGGCAAACCGCCTGTTTACCGTTCGTTTTCAAACGAACCGAAATTGTTCCCCTGTCAGGAGTAAACTTCACAGCATTTGATATCAGGTTATCAAAAACAATCTTCAACTGTTGCCGATCACCGTCAACTTCCGTGGCAACCACTTGGACATCCAGGGCAATATCCCGCGCCAGGACAGATGTTTTATGATCAGTGGCAACTTCTTTGAGCAACCCGTCCAGACGAACCTTTGTTTTCCCTTCCGGCCCTTTCCGGGCCTGAGCCATATTAAAATCCAGAATGTTTTGAATCAGTCTCTGGAGCTTTGAACAATTCTTGTTCAAAATTCCAACCACCTCTTTTTGATTACTGTTCATAGGCCCGACCAGTTCATCCCGCAGCAGACCGGCACCTTCTTTTATGGAGGCTAGTGGTGTTTTCAACTCATGGGAAATATGCGCCACCATTTTTATCTTTTCCCGGTCAAGCTCAGCAAGCCTTTTCCTCAGCCAGTCCAGTTTATAACCCAGCGCTTCAAGATCACGCGGCCCGGAAACCCGGATCGGGGTAGCAAAGTCCCCGTCACCAAGGCGTTCTATCCCTTTATCAATTTGGCTGACCGGCCTGAATATAAGGAAAACAAACAAAATAAAGAACAGAACACTAAAGCCGATCAGCCCGGAAGTCTGCCAGAGCATTCTCGCCTTATCGCTGCTTACCCGTTGTTTCAGTCCTTCCACCTCATCCACCATGAGCTGATTGCTTGTTCGCTGGAGCTGCGCGGCAAACGTATTTAACTCCCTGTACATAGAAAGAGCTTGTTCTCTTTCCAGCAGAATCCGTTCGGGATCTCCAGTACCATGGTTTAAAACGGCCACCAGATTTTCATCTTTGGCAAGCAGCTGATGCGCCGGTTCCACCAGCTCCTCTTCCCCTTGTGTCAACCTGAGGACCACCTTTTCCAGTTCACCAAGCGAGGCATTCACCTCTTCCAGTAATGCTGACTCACCCAATATTTTATACTGGAGGGCGTTTCGTTCCTGATCGATCAAAAGAGCTGCGACTTTCCGGCTGTCGCTTAACCGGTCAACCGAGCGAAAGACGGCTGCTGTACTTTGCTCTACAAGAACATCCAGAATTTTTACAGAACTGTACAGAGCCGTGAACAACGGAAGAGAAACAAGCACAAAGCCCGTCAGCAACAGAGCAAAGAAAGAATGAGGCCGATAGAGTCGCACAATAATTATTCGCTAAGATAAACGTGATCAAGATAAAGAACACGCGGATGCGCCTGACTGACAACAAACAGAGCAAAACGCACGATGTTATGCATGTTCATTTCCCGGGTAGCTGGAGCATGCCGGACCTCATCCAGAGAAATTTGAAAATCATTCCAGCCAGACTCCACTCTAAACTTTTTATTATATCTGTCTGAATATATTCTGCCATGCTCTTTATGCAGGCGATCGTAAATCTTACCATAAAGCACCATTTCCTGATCATCAGCTTTATAAATACTAAAATGCAGAATATTATACCGGCTCCAGTCATGGGGAAAATAGAACAATTTCAACCCGGAATACCGACTGGTTG
>JALXCX010000304.1 GCA_026990725.1 Desulfobulbaceae bacterium | reverse complement strand
AGGTTAGCGTTCAAGGGAATGGTATCATTGAACCAGCCCGGTTCTGTACTCGTTGGTTTTATAGAAACAGATTGGATATACCTGGGCTTGTTTTGTCTGACATGATCCAGAACCTGCGGAGGATTTTGAATACATATCCTGTCATCAGGCTCATTCAAAACTTGTTTTAATCCTTCAAAAGTAGGATCAGCCTTTATCCAAGTAGGACAACTGTTTATATATATAGAGTGTGAGTCTGAGAAAACAACGCAGGGTTTGTTAAAGGTTTCGAGGTAAAATTTTTTCTGCTTTTGATGGTATTTACTCCAGTTAGGCAGCTCACAAATATCAACACATTCCGACATCAATATCTCTTTCTGAGGACCGAGGGTATTAAGGAGTTCCTCTGGTAGGGCCTCTGCTGCAGGATGCGATATTTCTGTTTCAATACTGCTGGCCTTGATTCCACTATGAACAATAATTATACCACCAAGAGACCGTACAAGGTTAGCTGTTTTGTCAAAATTTACGGCAACCTTAAAAAGCCCTTTTTGATAATCACCAGTACCAAGACTTTTTATTTTTGATTCACTACAACCAATTGTAGAAAGAAATGATTCCTTGAGAAAAGTTTTATCAACCGGTTGCTCGTAGCCCTTCGCAGGGATTGTCGGAGGAAAAATAGCAAGAAAATGAACTCCTTTTTTCCCGGCATCCGCTTTTAATTCAACTCCGGGGAAAAAAGAAATGCTGTCTGAAAACCTTTTCCCCGTTGAATCTGTACCGTTCTTCCAAACATCCAGTGCCTCATCTAAGCCGTCAACATTGGAATGGTCGGTTATGGAAATAACGGCAATATTATTTGCCGATGCGGCTTCGAAAATATTTTCGACGGAAAGTTTTGCGCGTGGCTCACAAGAATGGATAGAGTGGATATGTAAATCCCACTTACGCCATTCTGATCCTTGGGGATATTTCAATGTATTATCTCGTTATTGAAAACAATCTTGGCAACAGAATTAATCATTATATGTGCACAACTTATCCATAAAGTACAAGTTTTAATAATCTATTTGTTTAGAGAATAATTCATCTATCTATAGCCGAACAATTTACTCTATAGCCATTTTAGCTGCAACTCATTGATTTTTCGTTCCCAAGTTCTTCGTTAAGAGAAGCTCCTTTGGAAAAGCTTCTTGTTTGTAAAATGCTGACAACGTAAAAACAGCTAGTTATGTAAAGACAGGGTATATATCAATCATTTTATGCCTGATAATAGGATAACTTGACAGCATATGCTTCAAATCCCCTCCACAACTCCTTCACCGCTATATAGATTGTATTACCCGAAACGATATACAGAAACTACAAAAGACTTATTATGTAACGCGCTTAAGATATTATCTCGATTTTTGTCACAAGTATTGCTAAATGCAGGATGATGGCAGATCTCTATCCGCTTTCCTGCAAAAGTTACAAGAAAAAAAACCGAACAACAGGAAAAATAGGCACGCCATGCGATATTATTGTACGGCGAGATATTCTTTCGTTCCTCCGGAAAGACTGTTGATAACTCTACTACCAAAGGTCAAATAAGCAACAAGGGGCCAAGTCCGCTTTTAACCTTTGTTTATGCTCTTCCTAATCGCTTCCAGGTTTTTGCCATCTTCTTCCCTGTTCGCAGTTCACATGTTACTCGCTCTACCTTTGGTACAAGCACTTTTGCTTCAGGAATCTCATCCCGGTTCAGAAAAGAGGAAAATTTGTCACGGATCATATCCTTGAACGTATCCCCTCCCATAATTGACGGCAGGTCTTTCAGAGAGTAGAATCTCTCAATCTCTTCCGATTCACCTTTTGCGACAAAATCGAGGTATGCCTTCTTCTGCCTGGAGAGTGACCCGGTAAGCATGGCCAGAAGATCACCCTTGTACAGCCACGACCATTTCTTTCCCCTGGAAAGATACCCCGTGGTGACTGCTCGACTGATAATCATTAAGGGCTTTTACGATACCAGCTTTTACGGAGTTGCGGTGGATATAGCGCAACACCTCCAACAAATGGTTGTCGGTTTCGACTAGTACCGCTTTATAGCGACCTCGAAACAACTGGCCTTCTTTTTCGTGCCGACGATTGAAACGCTGGGTATAAACACCGTTTATGTGACACATCGCCCTGGACAGATTACCGTCAGGTGTATGGGGACAAGAAGATGGTAGTGGTTAGACATCAAGCAATACGCAGCTACTTTTACGTTCCAGAGTTCGGAGGCCTCCTGTAGAATCTTGATAAACGATTCCCAGTCCTGGTCTGTAAAAAAATCCACGCACCGACCACAGTTCATTACATGATACCAGGCTCCGGGATACTCTATGCGCAATGGCCTGGACATGATCTATTGGGTAACAGGTGTTGATTCAAAAGCCAAAGGCGTACTTGCCCCCCTTTTTACTCTCAAATCCAAGTAGTTGTTCCATATCCTTTCTTCCTACTCCTTTTGTGTCTGAGATGGAACAGCTTGTTTTTTTTGTGCCGGTGCCGGATCAATGCCTTTAAAGATACCATTGCCGCCACTGCCTGCATAGAGCAGAGACGGGTTAGATGGATCAACCGTGATCGAAGTGAAGTTAAGGACACTCAACCCCTTGTTGACCGGCTTCCAGTTTGCGCCGCCATCGGTGGACTTGAAGATGCCCCTTCCACTGCTGTTGTCATGGTAGGGGGCATCGGAGGTGGCGGCATAGAGTATGTCCGGGCCTGCCGGGCTGATGGCAAGCGACAGCACCTCCAGGTTTTCATCGCCGCCGAAACCCGAATTCATCTTCTGCCAGCTGATGCCGCCGTCAACGCTTTTGTAGACCCCGCCCGGAAATTCGGTTTTTAGTGTATGATCAAATTCACTGCTGACAGCGGTATAGATGGTCTGTGAATTGCCGGGAACGACTTCAATGTCCCAGACACTGAGCTGGGGCAGCTGGGATGTATCGATGCGGCTCCAGTTGTCGCCGCCGTTCGTGGATTTGAATAATCCGCCCTGCACCGTGCTCATATCATTACCATGCTCGATGTGTTGGGCCTCGATACCGGCATAGAGAGTTGAAGGATTATTGGGATCAACAGCAATCTTTCTGACCTGCAGGTTTTTGACGTGCAGGTTGGCATCATACACGCCAAGGCCGTTGTTGATAGGACCCCAATTCTGCCCTCCATCGGTGGTTTTGTAGATGCCATTTTTGTAACTGGCAGCATACAGAATGCGCGAATTTTTTGGGCTGCTTGTGTCCATGGCAATGGACCAAACCTGGGCGTCCGGCAGGCGGTTTCGAAGTTCCTGCCAGTGCTCACCATAATCGCTGCTTTTCCAGACTCCTCCCCTATTATCCTCACCCCACCAGCCAAACGTGGCGTACAGCGTCTTGGTATCATCTGGATCAACAATGATGGAAAAGGAATTTTCACCATACTTAAACGTACCCGATGTTCTTTTAAAGGACCTGCCGCCGTTGATACTTTTCAGAAAGCCCATGTCCCAGTACCCGGCGTAAATTCGTTGTGAATCGGTCGGGTCCACCACCACCTCCTGCAAACAGGTGGTTTCCATGCCATTGCCTTGCCAGTAGCCGTTTCCGACGGATTGTGTGTAGGCCTGGGTCCAGTTGTCACCGCCATTATCCGTGGTAAATACATGGGTGGAGGTGCCGAAATAGAGACGATTCGAATCCTGGGGATCAATGGCCAGGGACTTGACGGCCACACCATGTTTCCTGATCCAGCCCAGATCCACGTTTTTATCAGCGTCGTCGTCATCATCCCGGCTGACCCAGGTCCAGTGCTCGCCCCCATCAATAGTTTTGTACACGCCGGGATCAGGTGTCCATGAGTTATTGCCCACATACAGGGTATCAGGATGGTTTGGATCGATAACAATGACGGGATAGTTGCTGGTCATTCCTTCCACAGACCCCATTGTCTGCGGCAGCTCCGTATTTTTTGCCGTCCAGCTATCCCCGCCATCAGTGGATTTGTAGACCCCCCCCTGCCAGGTTGCGCTGCCGGGCTCGCTAACCGGTTCTGCCCACATGGTCACATACAGGGTATTGGTATCGGCCGGATTGATCACCAGGCCCATGACCCGCAGATGATCCGGCAGACCGCTATTCTTTGCTGTCCAAGTCGCCCCACTATTACTGCTTGTATAGACCCCTTTGCTGGTGGCGGCAAAAAGGATGTTCGTCTGGTTTGGATCAATGGCCAGCGAATAGATCATGGCCTCGATGGGAATACCGGTATTGTAAATCCGGGTCCAATTTTCACCGGAATCACTGCTTTTATAGATCGACCCCTTTACCTCACATTGCTGCCAATGAAAACTGCCCAGTTCATAACCGGACCTGGGAACACCGATACCCGCATAGACGATATTGGGCGCTTGCGGGTCAACAACGATATCGCTTACCGGAGCGCTGAAATGATACGAACTTTCCAGAGGAAATCCGGAGCGCTTGCTCTGCCAGCTTTCCCCGCCGTTGGTTGACTTGAAGACACCTCCTCTGGTGGCGGCATACAGGATGGATGGTGTTGCAGGATCATAGGCAATGTTCTGGACATAATAGGTGGTCAGGCCGTTGTTCTTGATCTGCCAGGTCCGGCCATGGTCCGTGCTTTTGTAAACCCCACCCACATCACAACCCACATAGACGGTATGGGCTGCATCGCCTACCACGGTAACCGCCGGTATCCAGCCGCCGCCGCCCGGCCCGATAGGTGACCATGAAACCGTCGAATTGGAGCCGGGGCTGAAGAGAAGAAAACAGATGATTGGAATGATTGCGCCTGCATGTGAGAGAGGATTCATAATATTTTCCGTATACTGCCTGATTAATGTGTTTTTCCGGTTAGGGCCTGCAGGAACATGGGCCAGGGAAAGCGGTGACATCCTCTGATGATAAAGGCAGCCGCATCCATGGGTTCCAGATGTGTATTTTGGGTGAATGTGGTGTCGACCAAATGGGGAGAGTCGTCTCGGGTCGCAGTTATTTTTTGCAGGCTGAGTTTTCCTG
>JALXCX010000303.1 GCA_026990725.1 Desulfobulbaceae bacterium | reverse complement strand
TATCAACGACACCTTCGCAACCGTTGAGTTTGACATTATGTCTGGCTACCTCAATTGCCAGGGGATTGTTATCAAGAGCCACAACCCGCTTCACCCCTAGTTTTGCAGCCGCAATGGCCAGCAGCCCGGTGCCGGTTCCGAGATCAAGAACGCTGTTAATGGTCATGCCGGATTCCAGCAGAATAAGCTCAAGGGTTTCCAGGCAAAGCCGGGTTGTCGCATGAAAACCGGAGCCAAAAATGACACTTGGATCAAGAATAATTTCGTTCATACCGGCCCCGATATCAACAGCAGGCTCCCAGACAGGACGAACACATAAACTCTTGGTCGTAAATGAGGTTATCTCGACCCCCGCCTCCCAGTCTGCATAACCAAGCTCAGCCTGATAGACGATGGCAGCCCCGGTGCTGCGACACAGTTGGGCAATAAATGTTTCTTTGGCCTTGTGGAAAAAAAGAATTGCTGTTTCATCTTCAATCCAGATACCAATCAGATCGGGATCATGTATTGCAGGCAGATCACAGCGATCAAGATAATAGACATGCAGACGGTTATATCGGTTATATGGTGGGCAAAGCATTAGACACTCTTAGAAAAATTCGCAAAAACAGCTGAAATTATAAAGAGGAGGTAAAAAATACTCCAGAACTCGGGAAAATCACAGGGTTTCTTTATTTTTTCTGTTCAAGACCGTTATAACATGCTAAATTATAGAGAATAAAGGATATTTCTTAAATTACATCTCAACCACCGGTGACCAACGTCCATGCCTGACATCATCAGTTCCCTCAGGTGGCAGGATATTGCTGATATCCTGATTGTTTCCTACATTATCTACCGAGCAATCCTTCTTATACAGGGTACACGGGCAGTCCAGATGCTTGCAGGAATAATTGTTATTTCTGTGATCTACTTTATCTCAAGCCAACTCAACCTCCTGACTTTGCACTGGTTGCTGCAAACGTTTTTAAGTTCTATTCTGCTGATTATTATCATTGTTTTTCAACGTGACATCCGACGGGCCTTGACCCAGATGGGCAAAACACCGTTTAAGAAATCTCATGACATGGCGGCTCACGATCTGGGCGAAGTCATTTCTGCGGCGGTCTACATGGCCAGACGGCGTATCGGAGCGCTTATAATAATTGAACGGGACAACGGTCTGCGAGACTATATAGAATCCGGTTTTGTGCTTGATGCCAATCTGCTGCACGAACTACTGGTTGCTATTTTTTTCCCCATGTCACCCATGCATGATGGTGGGGTCATTATCCGGCATGGACGAATCCACTCCGCAGGCTGCCTTTTACCTCTGTCCAAGAATCCGACCATCGCCAAACGGTACGGCACCAGACACAGGGCGGCTCTTGGTCTTTCAGAAGAAACAGATGCTGTCATTCTTGTGGTTTCAGAAGAAACACAGGAAATATCAATTGTACAAAACGGCAAGATAACGCCGCTGTCCGATGAAGAAAAGCTCACCAGCGAACTTCAACAAATCTTTCGCAACCGGGGGAACAATACTCCTTTATGGAAAAACTGGATCAACAGGAAAAACGGTCTTTCAGAAGAAGGCTGACCGGCAAAGCCAGCAGAAAAGACCTGCTGCTCAAAATTATTTCGCTCTGTCTTGGCACACTTCTCTGGTATTTTGTCGTCGGGGAAGACCAGGTGGACATGAATATCCAGGTTCCCATTGAGATTCTCAATTTACCGGCAAATCTTGCCATTTCCAATAATTTCAAGAAACAGCTTGATGTGACAGTACGAGGCCCCCGCAGTATCATTCAAAATCTGAAAAATCGTAATCTTTCTCGACCGGTTGACCTCTCAACCGCAGAACCCGGGGCCATCGTCATTAAAAATACAAAAGAATCGATTCCTCTGCCCCAGGGCATAAGCGTTTTGCAGCTCCAGCCCGCAAACATCACTCTGACCATTGACAGGCTCATTCAAAAAGCTCTGCCAATTACCACTGTCACCGAAGGTAAAGTCTCCCCGGGATACGTGCTTGACAAAATAACCCTTGAACCCGACAAAATTGTTGTTACCGGCCCACAAACTGTTCTCAACCCGGCAAGGTCGTTAAAAACATACGTAATCAATGTCAATAATCTCAACCATTCAATCACCCTGCCGGTCCATCTTAACCTGCCTGTCGAATTTATCGATCTGATTGGAGAAACCGTGGTGGTCGCCAAAATTACGGTCAAGGAAAAAATGATCACCAAAACAATTAGAAAGATCCCTGTGAATGCCAGAGAATCATCTCAATCTGTCAGGATACGACCTCATACCATCTCTGTTGTTGCAGAAATTGCCGAGAATCTTATTCGGGACACTCCAGTTCCTGCAATGCTCTTCAGGGCTTATGTCAATGCAAACGACATCCAAAAAACACAGGAAATGCCGGTGATGGTCACTGGTGTTTCCGTTCCGGGGCATGAACCGATAACCATTAAATCTCATAAACCACTCCAAGTTCGCGTGTCACCGGTTAAGAAACCTCAACCCAAAAAACAATCCAAAAAAAAGAAGGCTCAATAATGCGACAACTCTTTGGAACAGATGGTGTGCGGGGGGTAGCAAACAACTATCCCATGACAACAGAAATTGCCATGCAGATTGGCCGAGCCATTGCTTTTATTGTCAAAACCCAGACAAAAGGACACCACATTGTTATTGGCAAAGACACCAGGCTCTCTGGCTATATGATAGAAAATGCACTGGCAGCAGGCGTATGCTCCATGGGCGTTGACGTGCAGCTGCTCGGCCCCCTGCCCACACCGGGTATTGCCTTTATTACCACGTCCATGCGGGCGGATGCCGGTGTTGTTATTTCCGCCTCGCATAACCCTTTTCAGGATAACGGAATAAAAATCTTTTCAAGAGACGGTTTTAAGCTGCCCGATGAAGTCGAGCTCGACATTGAAGATCTTATTTTTTCACAAAAAATGGCTGCCTTAAGACCTGTCGCGGATGAAGTGGGCAAGGCGACCCGGATTGAAGATTCCCGGGGGCGCTATATTGTTTTTTTAAAGCATACTTTTCCGGTAAAATATACGCTTGATGATTTTCATATTGTCCTTGATTGTGCGCATGGCGCAACCTATAAAGTAGCGCCCTATGTTTTTTCTGAACTTGGTGCAAAAGTTACCTGTATTGGTGTTTCTCCAGACGGCAAGAATATCAACCGTGACTGTGGAGCTCTGCACCCGGAAGTTATGGCCGAGAAGGTCAAACAACTGGGCGCTGATATTGGCCTGGCCCTTGACGGTGACGGTGACCGGCTGATTGTCTGCGACGAAAAAGGTGAAATTGTCGACGGAGATCATATCATGGCCATCTGCGCCTCTGACCTGCTCAGCCGGAGAAAACTGAAGAAAAAAACCCTGGTGGCCACGGTGATGAGTAACATGGGCCTGGAAAAAGCCATGACCCAAATGGGCGGGAAACTTGTCCGGACGCAGGTTGGGGATCGATACGTTGTGGAAACCATGCGTGCCAAAGGGTATAACTTTGGCGGCGAGCAGTCAGGGCATCTGGTCTTTCTTGATCATAACACCACCGGAGATGGAATTCAGGCCGGGCTACAGCTGCTCTCAATAATGATCAAGAAAAAACGCCCCCTCTCAGAACTTGCTGATATCATGACGACC
The DNA here is from genome assembly GCA_026990725.1 of Desulfobulbaceae bacterium. Classification (GTDB taxonomy): domain Bacteria; phylum Desulfobacterota; class Desulfobulbia; order Desulfobulbales; family Desulfobulbaceae; genus Desulfobulbus_C. The sequence goes on along the minus strand of JALXCX010000303.1, from coordinate 1,386 downwards.
TATCCTCAGGTCCTGGAAAACGTGCGCATGTCGTCAAAAATTGCACCTGAACAGATTACCGGCTTTTCCGAGGCATTACTTGCTGCCGAACAACAGCTTGGCAAACGGGGCAGAATTCTTGTCCGCCCCTCAGGAACCGAACCGGTAATCCGGGTCATGGCAGAGGGGGAAGACAGCAAGGAGATTACCGCCATTGCCCTTGAACTCTGCGATGTAATCCGCAGAGCAAACCGATAAAAAGGTTGCCCCCACCAGACGGGAAAAACATCACTGCAGATTAATTATTCGGAAGCCACAAAAAATCCTTATGACAGGGGCTGAAAAAAAAGAGCCCCCTTGTCCACGTTGAGGGAACAAAAAAAGTGGATTAGATTTGCAACCCCCGATCACTATAAAATATCATCAAGTCGTCATATTTTTCATAAATGAAATATACACCGATCCTGCTCATACTCTTTGTATCATTAGCCATTTCATCCTTTACCCAGGCAACAGAATTTTACGTGGCCCTTAATGGTGATGATGCCAACAACAACGGGACCTCGATTTCATCTCCCTGGAAAACACTTGCTTTTGCTGCGTCTTCACCTCTTGTTCAGCCAGGAGACATTGTTTATGTAAAAGCAGGCACGTCCGACTCTGATGTCTACAGTGGTGAGGTCATTTTCACACGGGGCGGCACGAGTAATAACCCGGTCATATTTGAGGGATATACCAATGTTCCCCCTGACAACCCGGCACTCGACTATCATTTAAACGATCCTTTGCAGGCACGAGTAATGCCGCTGTTTGACGGCGGAAACCGGGCAGCAGGGGTTGCCTTTGATATCCAGGCTCCATACATTACAATTCGCAATTTCCAGATCACCAAATATGCCGTTGCCGTCCAGTTGAGTGCAGATAACCACCATTGTATTCTTGAAAATATCATTGCTGTAACACTTGGTCAACTTGGCCCTCCTGGCGGCTATGAGTATTCCGGCCAGGGAATTACCCTGAAAAACTCATCGTTTAACCTGATAAAAAACTGTGTCATTGTTAATGCCAATGCCGAAGGTATTTCTATTCTTGGCAATAATAATACAGTTGAAAAGACCAGGGTATACAGCAACGAAGTGGATGATGATGCCGGTGCCGACGGAACAGATTATTACATCGTCGTCTCAGGCAACAACAATATTATTCGAGGATGTACCATAGAACGTATTGTCCCTGATAAAGTCTATAATGATCCCTCTTATCCCCACAACGGCCATGGTATAGGATTTAAAGAGGCGGCAGAAAATAATCTCGTTGAAGACTGTGTAGCAAAAAACCTGGATGGCGGAGGATTCTATGTTCGGTGGGGTAATGCACGGAACAATATTTTCCGTAGATGTCACGCCT
>JALXCX010000302.1 GCA_026990725.1 Desulfobulbaceae bacterium | reverse complement strand
TGATAACAGTAATACCGCGATTACGTTTATAGGTCAGTATCTCTACACCCTGAGTCGGTTCCAGCCCGCGAACAATCTGCCGGACCCGCTTTATGGCGGATTGGATATTGATAAGCGCCATTGTCGAAAAATTACCCGCCTTGTCAGTTCTTTTAGAGCTATCATACTATAGTTACTAATTCATTCCTTTTTATTAGGTTTTTATAACATCCTCCTTGTGTGGATGTTTTTTTTGGAGTAAATTTCTTCGGAAAGATACTGTTACTTATTACCTTTTATAAATGAATAAATCAAGGCATTATCAGATATCCTGGATGTATTGCAAAGAGTTTCCGGGCCGGGAAGTTCCCGTGGTCCGTTTAAAAAATGGGAAGCCTGGGTATGTAATCAACCAGTGGATCGTTTATCTTTTAGACGAAGAAATCACACCGTCAAGATTAGAGTTATATGTCAGGTCTCTGTGCCACCTGTATGATTTTGCCATGGCTCAGGCTGCTGTTTCTACTTATATGCAGTTTGACCCTGAGAATAGAGTACTACTTAAAGATTTCATTGAAGCAAAACAATTTGGCACCGACTGGTTTTGTTTAAAAAAAGACGAGCGTTCTGCTTGGCTTAAGGCTTTGGGCCTGTACTGGCGACCCCTCTTGAATCGAACCAATACTATCGATCTTTACCTCAAGGCCATTGAAGAGTTTGACGAGTGGCAGGTCACTTTCCACGGGAGTGTTCCGCTCAATCCTTACGAGGAACGTTTTATGACTTCCTGGGAGGTTTATCGTGATTTTAAGCAGAGATCTGATTGGGACCCTTTTCTCCATCTGCATCCGGCTAAAAATCATAACCAGCGGGATTACGATATTTCAGCATACGGAAAATATCTTCATGGGCGTCATCAATATTCATCCAAGAGAAGAAAAAAAGCCAAAGCCTTTCCCCTTGATCTTTTTCCGGACCTAATCGAAAACACAAAAAATCCTCGTGACAAACTACTCTGGTTGCTGATGGGGGCAGGTTCTCTACGGGCAAGTGAAACCCTGCATCTGTTTCAGGCTGATGTACAATTGGTTGACCTGGAAAAAGGTGGGACCAGAATTACCTTGGGTGATCCCGAGACCAGTTATATCTGCTGGACTGACAAACTCGGCCAAGAGCACTGCACAACCCGTGAGGAGTATTTCAGGCAACAGTATACAAACGAGCAATTTTCTGTTGGTCATCCGTTACGAGATCTTCAACCACGAACAAAGTATGGAAAACGCCATTCCGGCTTTTATTCCGGCTTCAAGGGGATGACATTCGCAGAAAACGAGAACAAAGAAGAGTTATTCACCAAACCAGGACTCAACCGTAACCTGGACGAACATTATATCTGGTGGCTCGACAACAAAATTGGACAATATTTCTGGCAAGTATTTGAAGAATATCAACAAAATTTTCTCTGGCGAAACCCTTATACTGGAAAGCTAAACCCCAAGGGCTGGCCCTGGCATCCATGGCTTTTTATTAGTACAAGCAAGGCCCAATACGGCATGCCTCTGACTATGGCTGCCCTCAAACAGGCCTGGAAACGGGCAGTTCGAAGAATCGGCCTGGAAAAATCCGGTCTTGGTATGCACTCGTTACGTCATATGTATGGTTATTATTGCGCCAATGTTTGGCCCGGGTCACTGGAAATGACCCAATTGCGCATGCACCACGCAAATATCAACTCCACACAGACATATTTTAGACTGGAAGGTTCCACGGTCCGCAATGTAGTAAACAAAGCAGCAATCCGGGAAAAAAGAATAGGGAGCCAATGGACGGAATTCATCTCCAAATATAATGATGAATAAATTCTCCCTGACGAACAACACAGGAAAGCTCATCTCGGCCACAGGTTACTGGTCCGGCAAAAGAATACTCTGCAATCTGAACCAAAATTTGCTTTTCCTCCCCGCTCCATTGCCACCGGATGCAATCCTTGACCAGGTAATCCGCCTCCAGAACCATTGCGCGAAAATACATCTCAAAACCTATTTTACCAAGTGGATCGGCAAAAATTATCTGGGTGCGTTCAGGCTGGATCGCATACTTGGCCCCATTTCCTGGCAGGAAATACAGAAACAACTCCGGGCAAAAAGATATAACAAACTTCGGATAAGTCGGTATGTGGCCGAACTGTGGTGGCAACAGCACAAAGAAGGCCCTGCCGAAAGGATTGACACAACCAAACTGGATCGCATCCCATCCCCTCTCGCGCCCCTGATTGTTGACTGGCCATCTCTTGTTCCCGGTCACATAGATAACACAGATGATCTTTTGCTGAAAATCTGTACAATTTCTCAAATCAAAACCCGACCGGATCCAAAAGTTTTTCCGGGGTATTCCAAATTATCTCTTGCAGAAAAAAATCGAGCGGCCCTTGCCCGTCTGAGCATGGAAGAACGTTCTCTTATAGAATGGATGCTGCCTTTCCTTACTGTAACCTCAAATGAAAAACAATATTTTTACGGTATCAGCCTGGCTGTACAGGCCTGCTCGGCTCTCCTTGCCTGGCTGCGGGCAAGAGAGCTGCTCGTTTTACCCATTGAGATGGAGAATGTGTATTCCTGGCTGCCCGAATTTGAAGCCTGGCCGAAACGGTTACTTAACAGTACAGAAGCCGCATCTACCATCAAGGCCGGCCTGCCCACACTGATTGCTTCAACAACCACTACCCACATTGATGATATCCCGGCCGAACTACGCAGTATTTACAGTGCTGATCTTTTCAGCCCAGCATTTTATAAAAATTTGAGTGACTGGCTTCAGCATCCAGCCATCCGAAAAAAACGTCCGGTATTCCCTGTTGATCATCTCCAAGCATCCTATCTGGATAAAAACAGCCATACCGGGATGTGGACACCGGCCTGGGTCAAGCAGAACTGCAATGATGAGTGGTATGATTTTGCAAATCTCTGGTGGCTACACAAAGCCTCGGACAGCCATAAGCGCAATGCTCTCCGTAATTTCCTTGAGTGGGCTTGGCACGAACGGGGCTTTGAATCTCCTTGGAAAATAACACCTTCAGACTTGCGCAATCCCCACCGTCCCGCCTATAAGGGCACCTATTTTAATTATCTGAAAGAAAAAGATATTCAGGACAAATCTTCTTGCTGGTCAAATAGCGCCACTTTGTTCAGAGTTGTTGTCCAATATGCCAAACTACCAGACTCACCAGTCCTTGTGCATGGGAGAATAATCAATCCCTTCAAATCTCTTTCCAATCCTTTTCGCAACAAGCGCAGAAAGTCCCAAAAGACCCACCGTTCAAGTATTCCGGCGACGATCCATGAAATGATGATCGACATTTTGCTCAGCCCGGATTCCGACGGATACCCCACTTTCTCCTGGGCGCAACAGGCCATAACCGGATCGAGCAGGGATATTGTCAGGGTGCCTGACCCGGATAACCCCAAAAAAATAGTTGAAACCTGGTGCCCCTCACGGGCGGCCTGCCTTGCCATCCTGCTACTTACCCCTATGCGCAGCGTTCAAGCCAGGTGGCTTGATCAGGGATTGATGGATGAGGAATGCTATGATTTTGAGGCCAAGGAAATGGTTCCCAACCAGCATCCCCTGCGCAACTTCAAATATCCCAATGGAAAAAACCATCTCCAGCAGTATGGCCGTCCATCCGGCATATTACAGTTTTCATCAGACCTGCTTACCAAAATGCAGGCGCTTTCCATATTCGTCAACACCAATAAAACCCAGCTGTGGGATCCAACCCGAATATCCGGTCACGAAATTCCATGGCCGGACGGCGCTGACCTTCTGCTTTCAGATGAACCGGAACAGAGGGCAAAGGGAAAATGGCTGGCAAGGGTATACCGCGTCATTGAATATCAGATGAAATGGATGGGCAGATATGACCCTTTTCCCCAGCCTGTGGGATTTCTACACTGCAGATTAGATAAATTACGCACCTCTGATCTTGTCGAAATTAAGGAAAGCCTGCCTTGGTTTGTCCCCCTTTTTCGCGATCTGTCGAAATTTGTTTCTTACTCCGTGGGTAACAAGACCTTAGGGGCATATTGTCCGGTTAGTAGAGCAAAACTCAACCACCTGTATAATTTGCTGGCCGTTGAGACGGAAAAACAGTTTGAAAAAAAGTATGGCAGAAAAATCTACCTGACTGTCCCAGACAAAAAAAATGGAACACCCCGCTGCAAATTCGATCTTCATTCACTCCGGGTAACCTGGGTGTCTCGTCTTTTCGAGATGGGAATCCCTATACCTATAATTTCAGAATTCGTTGGTCACGCAACCAAGCTGATGACTATAATGTATTTAAAAATACGATCTGCCTATGCAAGAGAATCCCTTATTCAGGCTGCAGTAAAGGGCGATACCAAATCCGGCCTTGAAGCACTGCTTAAACGAGAAAAACACAAAGAAAATTGTCAGGATTACCTGGTCGGAGCAGATGGATCTGATAATCTCTTTGAATATTTACCCAAAGATTTTGTTGCTATAGCTCCTGTCGATGGTGGAATCTGTCCCATGGGCGGAAGAGGAAGCAGGTGCAGTGATGGAGCCATATTAAGCAGCACGGAAAAGGCTGACGGACGGAAACCCGGTCCGGTGCTGGGTGGTTGCGGAAATTGTCGGTTTTTCTTAACCGGGCCTGATTTTCTTTTTGAGCAATTGCGGACCAGTAACATCCTTATGGTCATAATGCGATCATTGGGAAAAGAGCAAAAGAGACTGTATACACAGGCAGACGAGATCAGATGGAAGATCCATAATCTTTCCCCCAAGGATATTGCAAAAAAACAGGCATTGGAGCTTGAGAGGAGTGTTCTCTCTGAGAGAATCAACGAATATAACGAAAAACTCTCTCCCCTTATCCTGGAGTGGTGTAACCGCTACGAAATGCTGATCACATCCAGCCAATTACTACGTTCAACGGATAATCCGAATGAACGGCAACCAACACTGCTCGGTCATCAGCAGCTAACCGTCAATGATTATGATGTCATTGCCCAGGAAACAACAGAATTCGGATTGGTTCGCGGGTTGATCGAGCAGGCGAGGATTGTAACC
>JALXCX010000301.1 GCA_026990725.1 Desulfobulbaceae bacterium | reverse complement strand
TTTGTGGCACTTTCATGTATCTGACCTCTGATTTATTACAATCAGAAATATTTATAGTCAATCTTCGATGATTGATTATCTCCATGGTTGACAGAGCCGTTAAGGAGCATTACTGTACATGGTACTTAAGAGGTCTCTGTAAAAAAATATTAATTATATTAATATGTTATCAAGGTAAAGAGGTGCGATAATGCCTGTGTATGAATACGAATGCCCAGCTTGCAAAAAGGTGTTCGAGGTGCAGCAGCGGATGAGTGATGATCCGATTAAAACCTGCAAAGACTGTGGGGGAGAAGTGAAAAAACTGGTTTCCGTGAGTTCGTTTCACCTCAAAGGTGGAGGCTGGTATTCAGACGGATATAGTTCAAAATCAACAGACAGTTCAAAATCAACAAACGATACCACTAAAAAAACAAAACCAGCAAAAGAAACAGCAACACCTCCATGCAAAGGTGGAGAAGGTGGAAGCTGTAAGAATTGTCCGGCGTCTTCGTAACTTCTCCTGCAGAAATGTTTCAGCCGGCCAGTGCGGCCGGTTTTTTTATGGCCGGGTAATAATAGCCATGGCGTCGCCATAGCTGAAGAATCGATAGCCTTTCTTCACGGCCTCTTTGTAACTTCTGCTGATTAATTCTTTTCCCGCAAGCGCTGATACCAGAAAAAGCAGTGATGATTGCGGCAGGTGAAAGTTGGTGATCAGGTTGTCAACAACCTGAAAGTCGAAACCGGGATAAATATACAATCCGCAAAAGTCTTCAACAGGCTGTACCCGGCCATTTTCATCTGCAGCAAATTCAAGGCTTCTTGCGGTGGTGGTTCCAACAGCCCATACACGGCCACCGGCTGCTTTGACCCGGTTAATGGCCTCAGCTGTGGCCCGTGGCACTGTAACAAATTCTTTATGAATTTCATGCTGTCTGATATCCTCACTGCGCACTGGGGCAAAGGTGCCATACCCGACATGCAGCGTTACGGTCACCTTATTCACTCCCTTGGCCCTGATGTTTGCCAGTAGCTGATCACTGAAATGCAGACCGGCCGTCGGTGCGGCAACCGAACCTGTGTGACAGGCATATTTTGTCTGATAGCGCATCGCGTCTTCTTCGGTATTGCCTTCAGGTCTTTTGATATAGGGCGGCAGAGGGATTTGACCAAGCGTCTTTAAAAGATTTTCCAGGTCCTGGCCGGATGGATATGTAAGGATGACCTCCACCTTGCCGTCTGCCCGCAGTTTTTCAATGCGGGCCGTAAGTGTCTCGCCAAAAAATAAAATACTCCCCGGTTTTGGTCGTTTAGAGCTTTTGATAAGGGTCAGCGCCCTGGCCGTTTGTCCGTTGTTGTCGTCTGTAGCCGGATCAGGAAAATGAAGCAGCAGCATTTCAACTTTGCCTCCGGTCTCCTTATGGCCATGCAGTCGGGCCGGAAACACTCTGGTATTGTTGACAACCAGCAGATCATCGGGCCGCAGTAGTTTGATAATATCATTAAAATGACGATGTCTCAGGCTGTTGTCTGGGCACTGCAGTTCCAGCAGCCGGGACTGATCCCGTTTTGCAGCCGGGTGTTGGGCGATAAGCTCCTCCGGCAGCAGGTAATCGTAAGATGCAAGTTTGTACTGGTCATTCATGTCAAAGAGTATGTAGTTATGTGAAAAAGATTTGAAAAAGATGCTCTTTCTACAACACTGTTTGTTGCAAAGCAGCATAACCTACTTTATCCTGTGATAAAAGAGTAGCGAAGATCAACCCCCTGCACGGGAAAACAGATGTATTTAGCCCTGTCAGCAACAGCAATGGAAATGAAGGCCTTTGATAAGGCAGCAGCAGGTATTGACTGCCACCGCCTGGTCACAGGACTTGGTCTGGTGGAGACAACGCTTCGGTTGACCGACTGGCTGCGGGACAGGAAAGAGGAGCGAACAAACATTGCCGGTGTAATCAATTTTGGCATTGCAGGAGCCTATCTTCACAATGGTGGCGCACAAACAGCGGGTCTGCTGGATATCTGCCTGGCAACAGATGAAGTTTTAGGCGATCTTGGTATTTGTCTGCACTCAAAAATTGAGCGTTTTTCCGCTGATAATCTTGGCCTGCAGCAGTCTTTTGTTCTGGACAGGGCATTACGAGCCAGGGGTGAGAGGGCGCTTGCGCAGGCAAAAAACCCCTGTAAATCCGGCCGGTTTGTTACCGTGCAATGCGTAAGTGGAACAGAACAAAGGGGCAATATGCTGGGAAAAGCGTTTGAAGGGATGTGCGAAACCATGGAAGGAGCGGCCGTGGCCAGGGTATGCGGGGAATTTGCTGTGCCCGTACTTGAAGTGCGGTGCGTCAGTAATCTGGTTGAAGACAGAAATGTGCACAACTGGAAGCTCCGGCAGGCCTGCAACAGGGCCGGACAGGCAGCATCTGTTATCATCAGAGCACTGGGGTCAGGTCATGAGTAAACAACTCAGTATCGGCTACTCTCCCTGCCCCAATGACACCTTTATTTTTTATGCCCTGATGCATGGCCATATTTCTTTGCCCGGCCTGCATTTTGCCCAACCGCTGCTCAAAGATGTTGAAACGCTGAATACCTGGGCAGGATCTGCAAAACTTGACGTGACCAAACTTTCCTCTCACGCTCTTGGCCATGTCGGACATAAATATACCATGCTCGCTGCCGGTGCCGCGCTCGGACGTGGTTGCGGGCCTTTACTGGTGACTCGTGCAGACAATCGCCCGGGCAAAAGCGATCCTGCCCGGTGGAACATTGCTGTTCCGGGCAGATTCACCACAGCGGCCCTGCTGCTCAGGCTTTTTCTTCCAGACCATAAACAGAGCGTGGTTATGCGTTTTGACCAAATACCAGACGCTGTGGCAAAAGGTGAGGTTGATGCCGGAGTTATCATCCATGAAAGCCGGTTTACCTATAAGGAGTACGGGCTGAGCTGCGTGCAGGATCTTGGCGGGTGGTGGGAAACTGAGACCGATCTTCCCATCCCACTGGGCTGTATTGCAGCGCGTACAACCCTGCCCTCAAAGGTGATTCATGAAGTGGACCAGGCCATCTCCGCCAGCATCAAATGGGCGCAAAGCAATCCTGATAAGTGCGCAACCTATATCAAGAAGCATGCGCAAGAGCTGGATGACAAGGTGATAGCCGGGCATATTGGCCTGTATGTAAATGATTTTTCGGTAAATATAGGCGAGGAGGGCAGAGCGGCCATACAGGAGCTTTTTGCCAGAGGACGTGCGGCCGGAGTTTTTGCAACCTCAGCCGGGAGCTCGCTGCCATGAAAAAAACATTCCCCCGTAACCTGGCCAACCAGCTCGACAACTATCCTGTTTTTGGTATTTGCGGCAGCAGCGGGGCCGGAAAAACAACCTTGATCGAGGCGTTAATTCCCCGTCTGATACACGATGGTTTGCAGGTAGCGGTTGTCAAACATGGGGCTCATAACGTCACAATAGATGCTCCTGGCAAAGACAGCGATCGTTTTTTCTGTGCCGGAGCAGATGTTTCTCTTTTTGGTGAAGAATGTTTTACCCGCTGGCATGATCGGGACAATGGTGACTGTGTTCCGTTTCTTATCAACCTCTGCAAAAGGTATGATCTGGTGCTGGTGGAAGGGCACGCCAGCACGCCAATCCCCAAAATATGGCTTCTTGGCAAAGGTTTTGCCGCCCCGCCTGAGAATCAGGGTGTTATCATGAAAACCTTTGTCCGACAGGAGGCAGAGGTCGATAGCATCCATCTTTTTCTTCAGCAATGGCTTAAGAAAAAACAGAAAAAAATTCCGGTTTTCGGCTGCATCCTCATTGGCGGTAAAAGCAGCCGGATGGGCCGCCCGAAACATCTTATCATAAAGAACACAAAGACGTGGCTGGAGCATGCAGTGAGTAAGTTGTCTCCGGTGACCAGCCAGGTGGTTCTTGCCGGAGGTGGGGAAATCCCGGATTCTCTGGCAGGTCTTATCGCTATCCCGGATGTGCCGGGACTTGCCGGGCCGCTTGCCGGAGTTTTGTCCGTGATGCGCTGGCAGCCGACAGCCTCCTGGCTGATTATGGCCTGTGATCAGCCCGATGTGGAACCGCAAAGTCTTCAATGGCTGCTTTCCTGTCGAAAACCGGGTGTACGGGCCATAATGCCGGATCTTGACGGCACCGGACGTGTTGATCCTTTACTTGCCTGGTACGATTTTCGCTGCAGACAGCCGTTGGAAAAAATTGCGCTTTCCGGTGCGTTACGTCTGAGTGCTCTGGCCGGTCAAACCGGAGTTATTCATCCCCGGCCGCCTGCAAATCTGCAAAATTCATGGCGCAATGTCAACACCCCGGCAGATTTGTAACCTTCCTGAGCCCCCGATGCCCGGGCTAATTCTCCCGATAAATAAAGGCCCGGACAGGAATAAAAAAATCAGGAACCATACAGGCGGTCCAGCGGGTTTTGCAGGTCATCAATATCTTTGCGCATCACATGGGTGTAAATCTCGGTCGTCTTGACATCAGCATGCCCGAGCAGTTGCTGAAGAACACGGATATTCGTCCCGTTTTCAAGCATGTGCGTAGCAAACGAGTGGCGAAGGGTATGGACTGTGGCCCGTTTGGCGATTTTCGTTTTTTTCACAGCAGTTTTCACGGCTTTCTGTAAGCCGGATTCAAGAACATGATGTCTTTGTACCTTGCCGGATCTGGGGTCAACGGATCGTGATTTGGCCGGGAAAACATATTGCCATGGCGTTTCCCAGGCAGCATTTCGGTATTTTCGTGCCAAGGCATTGGGGAGGTATACCCGTCCGAATCCTTCTTCAAGGTCTTTCCTGTGCAAGGCCTTCACCCGTTCAATATGGTGAAAAAGATCATCCCGGAGCAGCCGTGGTAAAAAAGTTGTTCTGTCTTTCCCACCCTTGCCAGAACGAATATAAATCTGGTTCTGACCAAAATCAACATCCTGAATGCGCAGCCGTATGCACTCCATAAGGCGAATTCCAGAACCATAAACCAACTGAGCCATCAAGAGATGCGTGCCCCGCATATTTGAAAGAACACTCTGCACTTCCTGCTCGGTTAGTACCGTAGGCGGGCTCGGTTTC
>JALXCX010000300.1 GCA_026990725.1 Desulfobulbaceae bacterium | reverse complement strand
GGGCTGCTGGCCATTGCGGCTGCAAAACTAGGGGTGAAGCGGGTTGTGGCTCTTGATAACAATCCCCTGGCAATTGAGGTAGCCAGACATAATGTCAAACTCAACGGTTGCGAAGGTGTCGTTGATATACAACCCTATGACCTGATGGGTTCCCTGCCGGATATGGCCTTTGATCTGGTTATAACAAATCTCTATAAAGGTCTGCTCATCAGGCTTTTTACCGATTGCGGCTTCTGGCATGACGGCCTGTATCTTGTTTCCGGCTTTCTTCCCGGTATGGAATCTGACCTTCTTGCCGCGCTGCCCGCAGACAGAATAAAAATGCTGCACAGGGGCAATAGTGAACAGTGGCGGTTGTGGCTTTTACAGTGTGTTGATCCCGGCAGTGGCGAGAACGGATGAGTTCTCATTTGACCACAATTCTGCAGTGGCTGGGGTTTATGTCTGTTGTTACTTTTATTGGCAGCCTGTTATTTATTCCCTGGCTGATTCTTCGTCTGGAACCTGATTATTTTGTCAGTCGTCAGCGTGAGCCGGAGTTGCACAACAGATATCATCCATTGATTGCCTTACTGGTTGTCATTTTTCGCAATGGACTTGGACTGCTTTTGCTGGCCGCCGGTATTGCCATGATCTTTTTGCCGGGGCAGGGGATTATTACTCTGATTATCGGGCTGTCTGTCATGGTTTTTCCAGGCAAGCAGGTCTTGCTTGAAAAAGTTGTCCAACAGGAAAGGGTGCGGAAATCGTTGAACTGGATACGCAGTAAAGGAGGCAAGTCCCCTTTCGTTTTTCCGGTAAAAGACAACCGAGCTGAAAACAATTCTTGACTATGAGACAATCCGTTGATCCGTTGAAGAATATTTCGGCTCTTCAGGACGCATTGCTGACCTGGTTTACAGTCAGTCAGCGAACACTTCCATGGCGGCAGGATTACCACCCTTATCACGTGTGGATCTCTGAAATTATGGGGCAGCAGACCCAAATGGAGAGAGTCGCGGACTATTTTAGCCGATGGATTGAACAGTTCCCTGCTGTTTCTGATGTCGCAACAGCAGATGAACAGCAGATTCTTAAGGCCTGGGAAGGATTGGGGTATTATTCCCGGGCCAGAAATATTTATCGAACGGCAAAAATTCTGGTTGAGAAGCACGACAGCCGGATTCCGGCAAATCACGATCAGCTTCTTGCCTTGCCCGGCATTGGCCCTTATACCGCAGCGGCCATTCTTTCGATTGCCTATAATCAGGATATTCCGCTCATTGATGCCAATGTCGAACGTCTTTTCACCCGCCTGCTTGATATCTCCGAGCCGGTTAAGTCGGCCCGAATTCAGGCAATGTTGCGCAAAACAGCTCAGTCTCTGCTCGCATGCGGGAAAGCCCGGATGTTTAATCAGGCCTTAATGGAATGTGGTGCCTTAATTTGTAAGCCCGGAAAGCCTGATTGTCCAAGCTGTTTTCTGGCAGAATATTGCCTGGCCCGGCAGCATGGCACTGTTCTGCTGCGCCCTGTCCGGGCTCAAAGTGCCAAAAGAATTGATATTGTCATGGCCTGCGCCGTAATCATAGATCAGGGCTTGTGCTATATTCAACAGCGAATGCCGGATGATGTCTGGGGCAGCCTCTGGGAATTTCCCGGCGGTCGATTGAAAAATAACGAAACACCGGAACAGGCTGCTATACGCGAAGTAAAAGAGGAAACAGAGTTTGAGGTGGAAAATCTTCAGCCTTTGGGATTCGTAGTTCACCATTATACCAAATACCGGGTCACCCTTCATGGCTTTACCTGCAGTCTTTCCAGGAACCATGCTGTCCCTGCTTTACATGCGGCTGTTCAGTATCGTTGGCTGCAGCTTCCCGAATTGGTTGATTTTCCTTTCCCTGCAGGACATAGGCAGCTTGTCAAGCGACTGGTGGGCAGGCTGGAAGCGGGTCTTACATCCTGAGCCGCGGCATGAGTCAGGCAAATTTGCTCACTCTGAGCGCAAGGATTTGGTAAAATAATTCCGTATTGTCGGAAAATCCTTTCGTTCTTTCTTTTGTCAGGGTATAATATTTTTATTGTTCTTTTGTCTTTTTTGCGATTTAACTTCCTGTTCTTCATAATGATTTATTCTTTTGAGGCGTAAGCTGGTGGCAGATTCCAACCGTGAATTAGAAAAAACCAGAGATGAGGTCAGTCGGTTAGTTACAAACTGGCAGATTCTTCTTGATGCCGTGCCGATGATGGTTTTTTTGATTCGTGAGGATTTTGTCATCGAATATCAGAATCAAACAGCCATTGGCCGGTTTGGAGATCTTCAGAAACAGCCGTGCAGTGGTGATTTACGTTGTTGTCTCGATAAGATGGATTTTTGTTCTTCTTCCACGGCAGATGCAACCTCCGGTGCTCTTCAAGAAACGACAATACACGGGGTGCCTGTCGAATATTCTGTTGTCCCTTTTGTAAGTTATTCTTCAAAAAACATGGTCTTGCTGGTCATGCAGGATATTACTCTTCGTAAAAAAACAGAGAAAGAGCTGTTTAATTTTAACACCAATATCGAGGATATTCTTGAACAGAAGATTCATGAGCTTGAAGAGAGTCAGGAGACACGTAAACGTCTTTCCAGCCAGATCAACAGTTTAAAACATCAGCTCGGTTTCCAGCACGAGGCCGACCGTATGGTGGGGAGCAGTCGTGCCCTGCGGGAATTGCGTGAAATGGTACATCAGGTTGCCAAATCCGATGCAACTATTCTCATTACCGGAGAATCGGGAACCGGCAAGGAGCTTGTCGCAAATCTCGTCAAGGCCCTGAGCAACAGGGATGACCAGCCTTTCCTGAAAATTAATTGCAACTCCATTAATGATTCAATTCTTGAAAGTGATCTTTTTGGTTATGAGAAGGGGGCTTTTACGGGGGCAACATCCCGTAAAAAAGGTAAATTTGAAGTCGTTAACGGCGGCACTATCTTTCTTGATGAAATTGGGGACATCAGCCCGAGAATGCAGGCTTCTTTGTTGAGAGTTCTGCAAAATGGCGAGATAGTCAGGGTGGGGGGGACAGAGCCTGTTAAAATTGATGTCCGGGTCATTGCTGCCACCAATGTTGACCTTGTTGAGGCCGTAGACCAAAAGAAATTCAGACTTGACCTGTATTACAGGCTTAATATTATCAATATTAATATCCCTCCTTTACGGGAACGGAAAGAAGATATTGTCGAACTCGTTACCCATTTTGTGACGCATTATCGAGATGCTTTTAAAAAAGATATCGATTTTGTTCCAAAATCACTTATTAATCTTCTGTTGCAGCATGATTGGCCGGGGAATGTCCGGGAGCTTGAAAATGTTATTCAGCGGGCAGTGCTCATGGCCAAAGGAAAGATGATCACTGAAGATGACCTTTCCTTTGACCGGAGTCTTAATCCGGAGATGATTGAGGCGGTTCCGATTGATGTGCAGAGTAAGATAGGCACACTTCCCTTAAAAGCTATGATTGCCGAATTTGAGGCAGATGTGCTGCGTCAGGCATTGAGCATGCAGGAAGGAAATGTTACCCAAGTGGCCGCTGATTTGAAAATTGGGAAAACGGCCCTGTATGACAAAATGAAACGCTATGGTATTTCTGCCAAAAAAATAAAGAAATCGATCTAGACATATCTTTGTTTACCGTATAATCAACGGATTTCCTGAAGAATTCACAAATTAACACAAACGCCGGGGGGGAGCGCTGGGAAAGTCACGGACGGATGAGGGCTGATATAACCATCTTTTTGTGACCGGCTTGTCCCTTGGCGATTAAATCATACTGGGATGTATAATGATCTTGAGATTGTTCCTGCTTTTTTTATGTTGTTTGCCTCTATCCTCTGCTTTTGCCTGGGAGGGCTATGTGGTTCGGGTGCTTGATGGTGACAGCCTGAGGGTGCAGAGAGGAAAAAAAATTATTGAGATTCGTCTGTACGGGATTGATTGTCCGGAATGGGGACAGGATTACGGCAATAAGGCAAAGAAATCTTTAAAGAAAAAAATCTACCATAAAAACGTTCACGTTACCGCAAAAGATATTGACCGGTACGGGCGGGTTGTGGCTCTTGTCAGCGGTTCAGCAGGGCTGGTCAACCGGGAACTAGTCCGGGAGGGACTTGCCTGGATGTATCCCAAATATTGCCTGGATGAATCCCTTTGTTCTGAGCTGGGCAATCTTCAGAAAAAAGCAAAATCCAGAAAACTGGGTCTCTGGCGGGCAAAACATCCCATCTCTCCCTGGTATTGGAAGTGGCTGAAAAAAGGAAAAAGAAAGACCCGGCATTGAAATCCTCTCATGCGGGTTTATCGTTTACCCCCTCCGATGCCCCCCTGCGGGTCTGTTTATTCCTGATGTAGTGCCAGCCAGGTATTGATGAACGACTTGAGTGTTTTTTCCTGACTGACACCAAGGGTTGTAAATGCAATGCCCATAACGACGTGATTAAGGTATTCGTTATCCATGAACCATACGACCTTTGCCGGAATATCGGCCAGGGATATGAGTTCATTTACCCCGATAATTCGACGGATTATAATATCGTCATTTGGTTGTAATCCTCTGTACTCACTTCTTTTCTGGTTCAGCTGCAATCCTCCCTGGCTTAAATTGAGGATATTACCGGAAAATGATGTCTGCAAATTTTCCGCAGAGGAGACGACAGCGTTTATTTGATCATTGTAACTGAAATAGATCCGTGGGTGACGTCGTTTTACACTGTATTGTTCTGGCATTCTTGTTTGGTTTTTTTATTTGATAGGTGCGGGAGCCTGTTGTCAAAGTCGGGCTTGGTCAACGTGATAAAGTATTTGAGGAATGCCGGACTGAACTCTCTTTCTCTAGAATATGTGATAGCAGGATCAGGTGGCAAGATAAAAAAGAAATAGTTGCGGAATACATGTACAAATAATGAAATTATTCTGCCGGTATGTTTTGAGACTTCCAACAAAAAAGCCTGCCAGCCAAAGAGACTGGCAGGCAGGAATATTTTGAGCACGTCCTTTCACTATGAACAGTTAGGAAGAAAGGTCATGCCGATAATGAGTATGTAAGAGGCTGCGTGGCTATTCCTT
>JALXCX010000299.1 GCA_026990725.1 Desulfobulbaceae bacterium | reverse complement strand
TATGGCCCCCTTCGCAAGACCCGCACGTTACAGGGTATTCCCTGTACCGCAGTACAACGCAAGACGGACCTTTTTTAAAAATTGCTGATATCACGGATCGTAACCAGCAGAGTTTCACAGATTATGGCCAGAGCAGGAGCAATTATTACGGCAGTCTGGCAGATAACACACAGTATTTTTATACCATCAGAACCAGGAATAAATATAACATTGAAAGCAAAGGGGCCCCTGTTGTTTCAGCCAAGACCAAAGGAGCCCCCCTGCCGCCCACAGAAATCCGGGCAATTGGTAACCAGCCGGGAAAAATACCACTGTTCTGGGTACCGGGTGAAGACCCCGACATCAAAGGATACGCAATTTACAGGAACGAGAACAACCAGGGAATCTTTAAACAGATTGATTTTGTCAGCGGCATAGATGCGCAGAGTTACACCGACACCGGCTCCTGGCTAAGGGCGTTAAAGAATAACCATACCTACTCGTATCAAATACGATCAGTCAATGTGCTTGATCTTTCCTCAAAAGCCTCAACAACCGTCTCTGCCACCACCAAGCCGGCACCAACCGCAGTCCAGGGAATACATGCCTCCCAAAACATCTTTCGTCAGGTGCGGCTGCAATGGCAGCCAAATCCGGAAAATGACATAGTCGGCTACGTGATTTATCGGGGACAGGCCAGAGATGACCTGAAAAGAGTTGCCGAAATTGATGCCGACCAGACCGATTTTACAGACAATGAACTGCGGGACGGAAGTACTTACTGGTATCAGGTACAGGCCATAGACAGTGATAAGCTCAAAGGTGATCTGGCCCCTCCGGTGAGCGCCACCACCAAGCCCGGGCCCCGGGCACCTTCAGGCGTACAGGCCCGGATTACGCCCCAGGGGATTTTGCTGAAATGGCAAAAAGGGCGCGAAAAGGATATCGACCACTATGAAATTTCAACGCCGGGTTTTCTGGCCAGTAAACTGGGTGAGACCTCAAACAACATTTTTCTCTACAAGATTCAGCCCAGGCAGGGAAAAACCTACAAATTTCTAATCAGGACTGTTGACAAAGACGGCCTGGCAAGCAATTTTTCAAGGCAAATAACAATCCACATTCCAAAAAATTAATCCTGTTTTTTTAGGGGATTCCCTTGAACACGCCGAAGAGCCTCAAGGATTCCCTTTCCGGGTTTTCCGTCTTCAACCCGTCCCTGCTCATGCTGAAACGCCCTGATCGCCTTGGCCGTTGCCGGACCAAGATGGCCGTCAATTTCTCCACTGTAGAAACCTTTCTTTTTCAGCAACTCCTGTAAGACAAATTTTTCTTCGGCTTTAAGTGTTCCTGGCGGGCGCGGCCATTCCTGCACCACGCCCCTTTTCCCCGAAAGCCTGTCTGACAGAAGCCCAACGGCCAGGGCGTAAAAATCTGAGCTGTTATAACGTTTAATCACAAAAAAATTACGCAGAACAAGAAATCCAGGACCATCCGTACCAGCAAACAATTTCAAGACTGCCCGCTCTCCGCCATGGGTAAATTTTTTACCTCCGGGCCGAACAAGGCCAAGCTCCTGCCACTGGTCGATGGTTCTGGTCTGGCCGGCCCATTGTTTGGCCCCGGCAGAAAGCTGCACTTCAAAGCCCCAGGGCTTGCCGGTACGCCAGCCATTTTGTTTCAGCAGGCTGGCAGCCGTTGCCAGGGCATCGGGCACCGAATGCCAGATATCCCGCCGGCCATCCCCGTCCATATCAACGCCATAGGCAAGAAAACTGGTCGGGATAAACTGGGTGTGCCCCATTGCTCCTGCCCAGGAGCCCAGAAAATCTTTACTGGCAACATCACCGTTCTGAAGAATCTTCAAGGCGGCAATAAGCTGTTGACGGGCAAACTTGCATCGCTTTTTATCTCCCCAGGCAAGGGTTGCCAGCGCCCTGGGGACCGAGTGGAGACGGCTGGTGTGCAACAGAGCAGATCCGTAACTTGTTTCCATGGACCAGATGGCCAGCAACAGCTCCGGCTCGACACCGAAACGATGTTCAATGTCTGCCAGTGTTTTTTTGTACATTCCGGCCATGACAAGACCAGTAGCAATGGCTTTTCTGTTGATACGCCCGTCAAGATAATCCCAGATCTCTGTAGTAAACTCAGGCTGATAAGCCGCCTTCTTCAGCACCTCTTCATCCGGGGTATGGACTCCGGCAAAGGCGGTCTCCCAGGTCGCCTGCTGTATCCCCTGGCGGGCAGCTTCGTGGTAAAAATTATCCAGCCAGCTGGAAAAGGACATATCCGTGGCAAAAGCAGGAAGGGAAGCAAGCGACAGCCAAATGAAAATATACACACAATACCGGATCATATTACTCCCTGGAACAGAAACAATTCCTTCCCGATAAATAGAATAATTAGAATAAAGCAATCTGAATGCAAGCTCGTCTCTGTTAATAAAGAGAGCGCAAGACGGCAAGATTGTCAATGTCTTCAAGCAATTCTTTGCCCTTGGGGGTTTCAAGTGTCATGGGATGGCTGGCAAAACGCGGATCTGCGAGCAACAAACGAAACCCGTCAAGACCAATATATCCTTTGCCGATATGCTCATGTCGATCCACCCGTGACCCAAGCTCCTTTTTTGAATCATTGAGATGAAAAAAACGAATCCGGTCCAGACCGATCAGCCGGTCAAACTCGGCAAAGGTCTGTTCGTAGGCAGCCGGGGTGCGAATGTCATATCCGGCGGCAAAAATATGGCAGGTATCAACACAAATACCCAGCCGGGAACTGTATCGTGATTTTTCCAGGACTTCAGCAAGCTCCTCAAACCGGTACCCAAGCCCTGTCCCCTGACCGGCCGTTGTTTCCAATAATATAGTCACACATTCAGCCTCGTCTCCAGCCTGTTCGACAACCAGATCAAGATGGCGAGTCACGTTGGCAAGACCGGTTTCAACTCCTGCCCCGCCATGGCTGCCCGGATGAAAGACCACAAAGACGATTCCAAGCCGGGCGCACCGTTTGAGCTCATCCACAAAAGCGATAATGGATTTTTCTGCCTGCTCCTGCTTACTGCTCCCCAGATTGATAAGATAGGAGGCATGTGAGGCCACCGGCATATTGCCGGCCTGCTCCCAGGCGTTGGCAAAGCTGAGGCTCTCCTCTTCTGTTATCGGTGCGGCCTTCCACTGCCGCTGATTGCGGGTAAATATCTGCAGCGATTCTCCACCAACCTGCTCAATTCGTTCAAAGGCACGTTCCAGGCCGCCGGCAACTGATTCATGGGCTCCAAGTAAAGGCATATGTCGTTCCCTTTTTTGTTTGTAACTATTCAGCCATCAGCACAATGGTGGTATAATCTGTTGGCCAGTAACTGTTCAGATGTGCTCCATAATGCGGTAAGCAGGCCAACGAACTATAGCCCGTTTATGTGAGGCGGCCTGATCGCCGCATTATGGGGTGCAGCTGAACAGTTACGTTTGTTTTTTTAAACCCGCCAGTGATCCCGAAGAAAATCAAGTCCCTGATGATTGGTAAGGTCAAGATGAATTGGAGTGAGCGAAATATAGCCATCCCGCAGGGCATGTTCGTCAGTATTGTTCCCGCCGGACCAGTGAACAGTTCCACCGCCTATCCAGTAATGCTTGCGGCCCCACGGGTCAAATGTTTCCTGAATGGCATTTTTATATATCCGCCGTCCCTGGCGGGTAAAACGGATTCCTTTTATTTCATTTTCAGGCAGCGCCGGGACGTTGATATTGAGCAACGTGCTCGGGGGAAGCCCTGCCGAAAGCGCCCGGGTTGCGAGTTTTGCGGCAACAGCCGCAGCAACTGAAAAATCAAAGGGCGATTCTCCGCCCAATGAAAAAGCAAGGGAGGGAATATCATACATGGTCCCCTCAATGGCTGCTGAGACCGTGCCCGAATAGCTGATATCATCACCAAGATTTACACCCGGGTTAATCCCGGAGACCAGCAGGTCCGGTTTTTGGGCCAGCACCTTATTACTGCCGATGGAAACACAATCCGTGGGAGTCCCGTCCAGGGTATAGACATCCGGCTCCAGCTTCCGCACCCGCAATGGCCGGTTCATGGTCAGGGAATGACTGACCGCACTTTTATCCCGTTCCGGGGCAACGATAACAGCCCGGCCAAGCTGCTGCATAGCCGCCCACAGGGCCCGCAAGCCAGGGGCGTACACGCCGTCATCATTGGTGACCAGAATAAGGGGCTGCTGCATGCTACTCCGGTGGTTCTGCTGTGCGGAAACAGCCAAAAATGGAAGGAATCATATCAAAAACCAACTTGCTCCTGTTCATCACTTAAACCCGTATTTTTTATTGTAACCACGAGGAGTTATCATTTTATCCTTATGGACAAAGGTTGTCGAGTTGCCGATAATGACCGTCGTCTGCATACCGATTTTCTGCTCAAGCATCTCAGCAATCGTTGTCAGGCGCACTTTTTCATGGGCACGGGTTGCCCCTGAGACGATTCCAACAGGAGTTTTCGGATCACGATATTCAAGCATGATATCGCGGGCTTTTACTATCTGGGTCACCCTTTTCTTTGATTTTGGATTATAAATAACCAAAACAAAATCTGCCATGGCTGCTGCCTGCAACCGTTTTTCTATCACCTCCCAGGGCGTCATCAGATCGGAAAGGCTGATGGCCGCAAAATCATGCATGAGCGGTGCGCCGAGGATAGCCGCACACGAGTTGAGCGCGGCAATACCCGGAACAATATCGATGCGGCTGCGGCTGCCGCTCTCCCGGACCAGTTCAAAAACAAGACCGGCCATGGCATAAATCCCCGGGTCTCCGCCGCAGACAAGGGCAACATATTTTCCCTCATCGGCAAGCGCCAGAGCCTTGCGACAACGATCGATTTCCTGCATCATCTGCGAAGAAATTACCTCCTGATCAGGAGTAATAAACTCTGCGACCAGATCAAGATATGTCCGGTAGCCCACCACCACAGCGGCATTTTCAATGGCTTTTCTGGCCCGGGGGGTTATCAGGTCATACGCTCCAGGACCGGTACCCACCACGACCAGCGTCCCGGTTTGTTGTTGTGTATTCTGCATTCTATTAAAATAATATTTACTTGAAAATGGAGTTCAAAACTCCAG
>JALXCX010000298.1 GCA_026990725.1 Desulfobulbaceae bacterium | reverse complement strand
ACCCCTTTCGATATCTGAAATAAGTCCCGTCTGCGCCGATGTAGAGAATACCGTGGGGAAACATCTCCACAATGATATGACAGAGAAATCGATTGTTTTTACGATCCCAGAGACCAACTTCAGGAGTGCGCAGGGCACGCAGGCACATGGCAACAATGGTCTCCCAGTTGACCGAGGCATCCATCTCCATGCGTGTGGTTTCAAGATCTGACAGGCGGCAGAACAGAGTGAACCGTTCTCCCAGTTTTTCTGCCCATTGCTGCCAGTGGGCAACGGATATGCCCATGGCAATGCACCATATTCCGGGATTAAGACCTGCCATGTCGTCGCAGACCTGCGGCGGCACTCCTGAGTCATCAACCAACACTATGCCACTATTGCCGCCAACAATATCCGGATCGTTATCACGAATAACAAAGGGTTGATTATTTGTCCCCCGGCCTTCTGCGGGAAGTAGCTGGTTCACCATGAACCAGCCGTGACCGGGCTTGTCTACGGCGTGATTCGGGCGTTTTCGAAAAATCTGGTAGACCTGTTTTTCTGTGCCATAGGAGAGCGTATTGAGGCGCGGGGTCAGCTCAGAGTTGGCCAGATAGGAGGCAAGCCAGGTGAGACATTGTTCAAGCCGGCCTTTTTCAATGGAAACCGGACCGGCGAGCAGGTCGATGTCATCGCCCGGGTTATAGCCGTAGGCCGGAAGATTACCCTCTTCAAGAAGACTAACCTCCTTGGTGGGCAGGTTGGTAATACGAACATTGGACCCCAGGAGAAGGATTTTTACTGAAT
This sequence comes from Desulfobulbaceae bacterium, assembly GCA_026990725.1. GTDB lineage: Bacteria > Desulfobacterota > Desulfobulbia > Desulfobulbales > Desulfobulbaceae > Desulfobulbus_C. The sequence goes on along the minus strand of JALXCX010000298.1, from coordinate 4,335 downwards.
GCTCAGACATGGCTCAGCCTCAAGGATGTGAAAGGAAGACAAGCCCTGGCAACAGGCAGAAAGGAGGATCTGTCTGTTGCCAGGAGAGAGGTTAGAAACAGTGTTTACAGCAGGTCAAGCTTTTGTAGAAATAGAACGGCTGCTCTGTATGAGACAATAATCAAAGCCAGCCATGAAAATAAAAGAAATGCGTTCATCATGGTGAATCTCCTCTAAATATTTGAACTGCTCCTTACCGGGCGAGCCGCAGAAAGGAGCAGCAGGTCAATTTTCTTCAGGTCCTATGCTGATCTGTTTGAGCATGATACTGACCTCGGCAATCAGCAGGACAGTAAAGAGGGCCAAAAACATGAAAAAAGTAATCTGAACAGTTCCTGCTGTCAGGTTTGATCTGGCAATGGTCACTGGCAGCAGATCCTGAATCGCCCAGGGCTGGCGGCCAACCTCAGCCAGTATCCAGCCGGTCCAGTGGGCGATCAGTCCCAGAAAAAACATGATGGTGCCGCCTTTTAACAGCAGGTGTTGGTCTTCAAGGGTTCCCTTGTAGCTGAAGTAGAGATAGGCCAGGAAGACAAAGGGAAACAGCGTCCCAAGGACGACCATGATATGAAAGGCATTAAAGGACATGGCAACCGGTGGCACCGCCTCTTCGGGCCTTTCCAGAAAACCGTATCCCAGGTAATCCTTGTGGGCGTTAAAAAGGGTAAGAGCTGCCGTGGCCGCTACCCGGTCATTGGCCTTTCTGGCTTTTTTGTAGGCATCAAGTTGAGCCAGGGCGATTTTTCCTTTTTCGATTTTTTCATTGGCACCCATAATTCCATGTTCAGCGTTCCCGTAGACAAGATCTTCAATACCGGGGACGTAGGATCCCAGTGAGCGGTTGGCCAGCATCGAGAGGATGCCGGGGATTCTGATTTTAAAGAAGAAAGGGGATTTGTCGTCATCCACTTTTTTGCTTGGATTGATCATGCCAAAGGCGACAAGCCCGGCATTGGTATCCCCTTTGTACAGCCCCTCAAAGGCTGCCAGTTTCATGGGCTGATTCTGGGCATCCTCGTAGGCGGCTTCATCACCGGTAAATCCAACAAAGCCGGAAGCCAGCAGGCCGAAGACTGCGGCCACAAGGATTGAGCGTTTAGCCATTTTGATGTGACGCCCCTTGAGCAGATAAAAAGAGGAGATTGAAAGAATAAAAAGTGACGCAAAGAGCATGGACGCGCTGGTGGTATGGGTAAATTTGGAAACAGCCACCGGGTTGAAGACGACATCGGAAAAATTCTTCATCTCAAAGCGGGCCGTATCAGGGTTAAAAGCCTGACCAACGGGGTGCTGCATCCAGGCATTGGCAATTAAAATCCAGACACCGGACAGGTTGGAGCCAATCGCGACCATCCAGGTGGAAAAGAGATGGAATCTCTTGGAAACCCGGTTCCAGCCGAAGAACATGACTGCAAAAAATGTGGCCTCCAGAAAGAAGGCAAAAATTCCTTCGATGGCCAGGGGCGCGCCAAAAATATCACCAACCATCCAGGAATAATTTGACCAGTTTGTGCCAAACTCAAATTCGAGAATAATACCGGTTGCGACACCAATGGCAAAGTTGATGGCAAAAAGTTTCATCCAGAACCTGGTGAGATTTTTCCACTCTTCACTGCCGGTTTTGACATAAATAGAGTGATAAAAGGCAATGATCCAGGTGATGCCAAGGGTGAGTGGCACAAAAATCCAGTGATACAGAGCTGTCAGGGCAAACTGTGCCCTGGCCCAGTTCACCATGCTCAGGTCGATATTTTCAATCATTCTTCTGCTCCTCCTTTTATAGAAATGTTCGCTTGTGTAGTTTTGGTTAATTCACTGAGCACATAATCTGCCCGTTGTTGATCGGTGGTAAAATGCGTGCCAAGAAAATCCTGAAAGAAAAATAATTTGAGCACACCAAACATGATGAGCAGTTTGATAAAAATAATTTTCCACAGAGATTTTCCAACAGTCATTCTCCGGAAACCATCAATATAAAACCGGTAAAGGCGTTGTACGGTGTTTGGATTGTGCATTACCCTCTGAATCATTTTACTTATTGAATTTTGTTTACAGGAGAGTGGTATTCTGAGTCAATGGAAGCCCGGCCTATCTCGTCCAGTGTTATGACTGGCATGCAGGAACCTTTTTTGACTAACTGATCAAACGTGACTGCACGCAATGTGTCGCGTAACTGGTCACGGGCCATGAGCCAGATATTATGCACGGCACAGTTGGTTGTAATTTTACAAGATGATGGCCTGGCAACACAATCATTGAGATAAATTTCTCCGATCATGGTTTCCACCACGTCCAGCAGAGAAATCTGATCGGGTTCTTTGAGCAGCATAAACCCTCCCCTGGCACCCTGTTTAATCTCAATAAAGCCGGATTTTGCAAGATCCTGAGCGATTTTGGCAAGGAAATGCTTGGGTATTTCGGCATTCGTGGCAATTTCCTGCCGACTTGTCAGAACTCCCTTCCCCTGTTTTGCCAGGTAAACCATGCAGCGGACGGCATATTCGGCGGCCCGTGTTAATCGCATAAACTCTCGCTCGTTAGTAAGCTTAAAAAGCACCCGCTGCCGTAATAGTGCCGGTGGCACCGGGAGAGGAAATTAATTCTCTCCCGATAATTCATTTTGGCAGTCCGGGGTCTGTTAATATAATTCCTCAGCCTCTGGTCCGGTAACTTCGGCAACAGAGACTTTTTTCATGTCCAGTGACCGCCAGACAAAGGCGACATAGAGCAGAACAAATGGAATGGCCAGAGCCACCCAGGTCATAGTCTGTAGTGTATAGAGGCTTGATGAAGCGTTGTGGATTGTCAGGCTGGACTGCAGATCGACCTTGGACGGATAGAACGCGGTGTTGTTAAAGCCTGCCAGACCAAAAATAGTCATCCCGACCAGGACTGTGCCAGGGCCGGAAGACCAGATGCCGCATTTGGCTTTGGTCTTTGCTGTCAGCAGGACTCCGGTAACGACCAGGGCAAGACCGGCAACCAGAGAGACTGCCAGTGCGGGAACTTCGACAAGGTTCAGCAGATACTTGAAACTTTGGCGAACAACCTCGCCGCTTGCCGTAACAGCGTAACCGTCCATGGGGATTATCTGCAGCAGGAACCAGCCCAGGAACGGCAGGCTGTAGGTGAAGTTTTTAAAGGCTGCTTCGCGCAGTCGCTCTTCAAGTTCTTCAGCATTTGTAAAATCAATATTGTTGATCAGGTACATGGCCCCCATGGCCCGTGCGTTAAAAACAAGGAAAAGGCCAACAGAGAGGTTAAACAGGGAAAATGCCGCTTCAAGCCCGCGCAGAGAACTTGTCCAGGTCACCAGATTGTAACTGCTCAGGGTGAAATTTGATCCGGTGAAAAAAGTCCCCACGGCAGCACCGATAAGCAGGACGCCTACGGAACCGTTTATCAGCAGAAATGTCTCAAATGTTTTTGATCCCAGCAGGTTCCGTGGCTTGGTTCGATATTCATAACTGACAGCCTGGATAATGAAGGTAAAGAGTATCAGCACCCACACCCAGTACGCGCCGCCAAAGGAAGTGGCATAAAATTTTGGAAAGGCCGCAAACAGAGCGCCGCCAAATGTGACCAGTGTCGTGAAAGTCAGCTCCCACTTTTTACCGAGAGAATTAATGACAAGTGATTTTTCCACGTCTGTTTTTGCGACCTGCCAGAGCAGAGTCTGACCGCCCTGAACAAAAAAGAGAAAGATCAGAAGTGAGCCGAGAACAGAGCAGAGAAACCACCAGAGTCCCTGCAGTTGGGCAAGCGTTGCTGTTTCAAGCCAGTAGGCAATCATTTGAAGCATCCTCAGAGGTAAGAGTAATAAAAAAATTGTAAGCGGAGCAAAGGGTTGCACCACTAACACGCACATATAAGATAAATAATATCCTATATCGGAAAAGCCATTTTTGTCAATAAAAAACAGGGATCAGGCAAGAGGAAAATGCCTTTTCCCGCAACTTTGTCAGGAGGGGCTCATACTATCAGAAAAGACAGCGAAAAATACCCTTTTGGTCGGAGGGTTGTCTTTTTATTCCCTGGGCACAATGCAACTGTGCAAGATGGAGCCTCTGTCAGTATGGGGCCTGCCAAGGGGATAGTTCTTTCATGTTGCGGTTTTTATGGCAGTCGCTATGCTTGGTTACGGTCTTTTGGCACTACAGCGCATAAAAAGTAAACAGTTTTCGAGCCATGAATTATTTGACAGGTCTTCAGGAACAACATCTCTGTCAGCTGACAAGATTTATTGTCCAGCGGCAGAAAGAAGATGGAGCCTTTGCTGCCTGTCCGAGCCTTCCC
>JALXCX010000297.1 GCA_026990725.1 Desulfobulbaceae bacterium | reverse complement strand
TGATACGGGTTTTCTTCCAGATTTATGTAGCTTGCAAAATACGTCATCTACTTTTTTTGAGATTGGCCTGATTATAGCTTCTCTTTTGGCGGTGAGAGTAATTTCAATTTTGTCACCAGTGTGTAATTTTAGAGATTCCCTTATTTTTTTAGGAATCGTTACTTGTCCTTTTGTTGTGAGTGTGGCTAGTGCCATGTTTTTCTCCTTACTTTTATGGTTTCCTTACCTTACCGTAAGGAATGATGTTTTTTTTGTCAAGAATTCTTGTTGTGAATAAACTTTTTCCACACATAACAGATGTGTGGATTCACTGTTGGGGCAGCCCATGGCTGCTCTATTTATCGTACAGTTATCCGGATTGCAAAAAAACATCCCGGCAACGCACAGGGGCGTTGCCGGGATGGTCAGTCAGGCCGGGTGGTTGTTTAAGCGTGGGTTATGCCATACCTTGCCCAGGCTTTCCTTAGCGTGCTGTAAAAATTATCCTGTTGCAGCCCATCCTTTAGCGCAGAATCAAGAGGGAAGACCGGGTTGTCTCCAGCAGTTTATCCACCATGCTCCGTGAAAACATTTTTTTCAGAAAGGACTGTTTCCCGCCCATCCACAGGGCAACAATACCTTCCTGGGAGGAAGCCGTGACATATTCCTGCACCTTTTCACTGTTGAGCAGTTTGACCCAGGCGTTGATTTTACGGTCGTTGTAGTATTTCATCAGTTCGACCATTGTTTTTTCGATGGCACCTTCTTTGTGACTTTTTTTCTCTTTGACGCCGACAATTTTGAGACCAGCATCATGCAGAGTGACCAACTGGTTGACCATTTCCATGGAATCCTGGCTCACTACAGATTGATCCAGAATGGAAATGATTTTGTCGATGTTTTTGTTCTCTTTAATCAAGAGAACAGTGCAGGGTGCCTCTTCGGCAACCCGCAGGGGTACATTTAATTCGCCCTGCCATTCGCAGTCCGGCCTACTGCCACCAATGATTACCAGATCACTGCCGATTTCTTCGGCAACGGCAATAATCTGTTTGGCTGCCCCGCCTGTCCGTATTGTCAGGCTGCAGGTTTTGAGTTTGCGGGCACTGCGCTGCCAGCCGTCACCTTCTGTTCTTTGCCAGGAAACGTCACTGAAGTCTGAATAGAGAGATGTGTCACCGTCAAATTCTCCAAAAATATCCTTTCTGTACTGTTCCAGTGCTTCTGACAGCGCTTTGTCCGGCGTGTCTGTTGTTTTTTCCTGAATCCCAAGCAGGACAATATCTGCCAGGGTGTTTTTTGTCAGTTGCGCAGCCGTGGGGATTATGGCCCTGCTGTATTCCTGGGTGTCCAGTGCAATGAGAATTTTCATAATTACTCCTTTGACATGGCCGCTTGTCTGCCATGGAGGTATTGGTGTTTCTTTTGTTATTTCACTAGAAGAATTGATGCAAGGGAATTTGCAAGTGTCATCATGCGCATGCTTTTCCTGCCGGGCAGAGTAGAGACAACAAGGGCGTATTTTTTCAGGTAATCTCCCACTTGTTCCGGTGTTCCCGAAAGAACCTGAACCTCTTCGACCTGGCTGTTATGGGCTGCCAGTAACTGTTCCGTCTGCTTCAGGTGCCTGCCGGCTTCTTCCCGGTCAAGAAAGGTAAGAGATTCGTTTTCTTTGAATTTAAAGTAGACAATGTCAAAGAGAAAATTGGAGTCACGAAGTATCTTGCCGCTCTCTTTCACCAGTAACTCAGGATCAACACTGTCAGCACAGAGCAGTGCGCATCGTTTACTGATAGAAAGATTTTTGGCAACCAGAATGGGGCAGGGAGCCTGGGTAAAGATTGGTGTATTGATAAGGGAGAAAAATTCCGCCGGGTCCGAGGTGTTCAGATACCCCTCAATGTAGAGCTTATATTGACCACTGCGCAACTGGTAAATAATTTCTTCTTCGCGGTTGCCCACCGTAATCCGGGGGCGGCCGGCCAGTGGGCAGTCTATATTTTCGGTGCGGAGCATGCGGTCGACGAGACGTTTGCCACTGGCAAGAACGCCTTCCTCCCACGCTTGGTGCACCAGCCCCTGACCCACATGATCCTTCTTGTCGGGTTCTTCAACATGGGCAATGTAAAGGTTGAGGGGAATAAATTTGTTGAGATAGCCACTGAAGCGAAGAGCAATGCTGGAGGCCAGATTTTCATCAATGTTGAGTAAAGTCTTTATCATGCCATACTCCAGTTCAGGTTGGTATTCATGTCTGTTGAATTTTTGATTCTGCCTTGGCGATTACCTCTGTTATTTCACCAAGTTTGAATGGCTTTGCCAAAAAATCAAACACACCTTTGTTAAACGACTCCTTGGCTGTTTCCATGGTGGCAAAACCTGTGATTACAATAACTTCTGTTGCCGGATATTGGGCTTTTACCTCTGTCAGAAACTGCATGCCATCCACACCTTCCATTTTGAGGTCAGTAATGACAATATCAAAACTCCGTTCCTGCACCCTTGCCAGGGCATCGGCACTGGCTGTAAATGCTTCAACTTCATAGCCTTTTTTTTCAAGGGATGGTTTTAAGCGTTTGCTGACAATGGGTTCATCATCTAAAATTAAAATGCTTGTTTGTTTATTGGCCATTTTCTTTCTCCATGATCGTTTTTATCTCGTTGAAAAATGTCTCTATTATCTCTTCGTTGACCATCTTCACGTCAAGTTGCCGGGTAAATCCAACTAACAGGCCAAGAAGAAAGAGTCGGTGAAGCATTCGATTTTTATCCGTGCGTTTCAGGCGGGCCACCACAATATCTCCGTGCTGTTCACAGAGGAAATCATAATGGGTGAGGATCTTTGCCAGCAGGCGTGTTCGTCTGGATCGTCTGGTTGTTTCGGTTACACCACCGGAAAATCTGAAATAGATATGGTTGTCCAGGATATTATCGGAAACAAAGGCATCAATAACCGTAAAATGGTAGCCAAGCCGGAAGTTTATATTGGTGTATTCAGTTGAAACAACTGCCAGGTTGCGGCCCACATCCTCGGGTGAAGTGGAACGGGTGGGGGTGGTTCTGGTCAGGCTTGACATGAAGCTGCCAAAATCTACCTTGGACGGTGACATATCCCACATGCCAGGATAAGACATGCCACGAAGTAGTTCCTGCATCGGAACGGAAGTCACCTGCTCGGGGGCTATTCCCCGGTCATGCTCACCTTCAATGCCGCCTCCCACGTCAATGAGGATGAGGTCCAGAGGGAATTCCCAGACCAGCTTGCCCGACTGGGTATCGCGGTGATGGGCATGGTAGAAGTTGAGATCAATAATGGTTTCAACGGCTTTCTCATGCACAAAACGGGTCAGATCGTGATAGGTTGTGCAGCCGGCAGGAGTAAAATTGTCTGCGCCCGGATCGGTGAGGGTGAGTGGTTCAATTTTTTTCAGGACCCGGCGTAACAGCCGGTACTCGTACATCTCCTCAATGGGTTCTTCCTGAATAGCATAATACTGCAGCTCCTGGACAAGACCTTCGTAAATGGTCAGGCATTCGGTATCAAGAGTTATCTCCTGGTCATGTTTGATGAGTTCGGTGCCGTTTTCCGTGTTGAACAGAGCCGGTACTCTGAATTCACGGGCCACTGTGGCCAGGTGTCCTGTGGTGGAGCCCACGTCGGTGATAAAACCCGCTGCCCGGTGGATAACCCTTGCCAGCTGCGGGGTGGCATGACGAGCTATGAGAATACCGCCCATTGGAAAATCGGCAAGATCTCTGCCTTCCTTAAAAATCCATGCTCTACCTGTGGCCACACCTTCCATGGCAGCAATGCCGCGACCACGCAGCAAAATAGAGTATTTTCTTCCAAGACCGCTCAGGTCGCAGGCTCTGGGAACGCGTTCCTGCTGTAGGCGGAGCTGTCTTGACTGGAGGATAATTACCTTGTCCTGCGGGTCAACGGCAAATTCAATATCCTGTGGACGTTTGAAATATTTTTCCAACCGCATACCGATGGTAGCAAGTTCTTCAAGCTGTTCCGTGGTCAGGCTGGATTGGGTACGTTGCTGCTCATCAACACCGTCAATGGCAATACCGCCACAGCCGCGCAACACCATGCTCTCATCCTTGCGGACGATCTCAACTTCCCTGACGTTAAACGGAGCCTGTCGTTCAAGGACAAAACTGTCCGTGGGGACTTCGCCTGAAACAATGGGTTCACCCAGTCCCCAGGCTGCATTGACTATCATGGTTTCCTGTTCCGGACGAAGCGGGTCATACGTGTACATAACGCCGCTTGCCTTGGATGGAATCATTAACTGGCAGGCTACGGCCATCAATATTTCGTGAGGTCGGAAATCCATCTGCAACCGGTATTCCATGGCTTCAGGGCTGAACAAGCTGGCAAGAACTTCTTTATAGGCCTGGGGGATTTCTTCAAGGGGTATGTTCAGACAACTGAGATATTGTCCGGCAAAAGAGGAAATTTCATCTTCGCCAATGGCACTTGAGCGTACTGCAAAACAGGGTGTGATTTCTTCGTAACGTCTGCTCACCTCCCTGGCACTTTCGACCATTTCTTTGTGGAGCTGAGGCGGAACGTCTGCGTTGAGAATCAGCCGCTGAATTTGTTCCGATGCGTCTTCCACAGGAAGATTTCTGGTTTTCCACTGTTCGCGGATGGCAAGAATCCTTTTCCGGATATTGTTTTCATCAAGGAAAAAGCCAAAAGCGGCCGTGGTTATGGCAAAACCGTCGGGAATACGCAGGTCGAGCAGAGCGCCTATTTCTGCGATATGGGCATTTTTACCGCCCACAGAGTCAGTGAGATTTCTGCTGACAGCGCTGTACGGCAAAATAAAATCACTGACCTGGTTCAAGGTCTGTCCCTTGAGCAGTCCATTGATTTCTTCTTCGATCTGGTGAAAACTCGAATACAAATCAAGGAATTTTTGATCGGTCAAATGGTTGAGTGTGACAATGAGCTGCCTCATCAGATCAGTCAACTCTTTACAGGTGGACTGGATATACTGCTCATCAAAAATGTAGTCACCACTGAGTTTGTTGTTGGCATCTGCAATGAGATCAAGGATCTGATTATTGAGTTTCAGACTCTTTTTGAACTCGGCAAAGAGGATTCTAAATGGAACCGTCTCTTTTTTTCTGCC
>JALXCX010000296.1 GCA_026990725.1 Desulfobulbaceae bacterium | reverse complement strand
CGGTGGTTCCGTTAAAATCTATTTCCATCTCACCGCTGAGCACGTAGCCGATATGTCCTTTTCTGCACCAGTCAGGTTCAACAAGTTTGCCGGTAAACTCGACCAGGCGGATTTGTTGTCCGTTCTCGGAAAAAGCTTTGTATCGAGCACCCGGCAGGGGGTGTTTCCAGCCTATTTTTTGAAAGTTGATTTTGTAATCTGTACTCTTTTGTATTCGTTCAACCATGATACTGTCCGTAAAATAGATGATTTAGATTATAGGCACAGGGTACAGCAGTAACATGCTACTGCATGGCATCCCGGTCAACCGCTCTGTAAATACCGTTTCCATAACTTTTCGCACACAGGATTTTTGTATTGAGCCTTCTGGTTGTATTAAGAGCGATAGACCAAATTGTTGCAACGGGCAGACCTGTGGGACTCACAGTTCCAGTTTTTCCCCTGATCTATGCTCTTGCAGAATGTACCTTTGTTTTGAGCATGATGAAGAGGTCGGGCGAAAAGACCACTTAAGAACAGGCACCAGCAAAGCATATTGAATTGTTTCCTTTGGCCTTTGCGGCGTACATAGCCATGTCTGCTGCTTTTATAAGTTTTTCATAGGAAGCGCAGTGTTCTGGAAAAATTGCAATGCCCATGCTGCCGCTGAGTGTGAGCGTAAGGTTGCCATACAACTGATATTTGCCAAAGACTTCAGCCTTTAAAGACTCTGCCCTTGCTTTAATGTCTGATTTGTCTGCAATATTTTTGAAAAGAACAATAAACTCGTCACCTCCGAGTCTGGCTGGTATCACGTCGCCCAACGTGTCGTTGTCCATTATAGAATACTTAGTTTTCGTTTCATCCCATAACGAGAAATGAATGAGCAGTTGTTTGGCAAACAGCGATAAGAGCTCGTCTCCAGCCCTGTGCCCATGGGTGTCATTAATCTGTTTAAATCCGTCAAAATCTATAAACAGCATTGCCCCTTGGCTCTTTTTATCGGTCATCTCACGAAGTGCTTGCCGAGCCAGTTTCTGGAAAAAATTTCTGTTGGGCAGCGCTGTGTTGATATCCATGTAGGCAAGCCTGGCAATTGATTTTCTGCTTTTTTTAAGCTGCTCCACCATTTCCAGAAAGTTGTCGTTGAGTTTGCGTACTTCCCGAGGAAGAAATTTAGAATTTGATCCCTCCAGATTGGCATCGAAATCATCTTTTTTGCTGATCAAACGGGTAACTCTTGACAGTCTTTCCAGTGGTTTGGTGATGATAAAAGAGACAGGGATGGCTATGAGCAGAGCCATCCCCAGGCCCAGCATCATGATGAACATTGCTGTTCGGTCGATGGCTTCGGCTTTTTTATGTAACTCCGCAAGGGGTTGCGGAACCATAACGCCCCAGCCTGCTCCGGCAACTGACGCATAACCGGCGATCATTTCATTAAAAAAAGCCGGGGAGATAAAGGTATCGACACCTGTTTTACCGGCCATCATTTTTTGGACAACAGTTGTTGTTGCCATGCTTTTTTGTGTTTTTATCCAGTCTGGCAAGGGGTGTGCCATGACATTGCCCACTTGATCAAGGATCGCGGCATGACCTTTTTTGCCAAAAGCAACCCGTTTACCCAGGTTGACAATGTAGTGGGTAGACAAGAAACCAAGAGCAAAGTTTTCGCCCATGGGCATGACAACCATAAGCATGGAATTATTTTTAAAAGATGAATTTGCTACGACTGGAGATATTCTGGCTTCACCTTTGACCAGGAATTTTTTGGCAAAATTAAGAGCTTTTTTGTCAATTGAAGGAGGGCATGAATGGTCGTCGTTATTGATGCAATCTTGTATTTGTCCGGTTTCAGGTGATACCAGCATAATCGAGTGAAAATCATAAACATGCAGCAGCTCGTTTATTTCTTCTCTTTCATCACCATTGCCAAGATGGAAACTTAATACTTTAAAAGCACTTGTTACATCCTGATAATAGCGCTCAAGTGCCATGGCAAGATTTTTTGCTATGACTAAGTGTCGTTCTTTTACTTCATGAATTTCAGAGTCAAGGGCCTTTGAGTATGGCCAGGCCCAAAAGAGTAGTGATGGTATCAGGACGACCACAAAGAACAGTAGAACTAAAAGATTTCGTAATTTCATTGTACTGTATAATTTGTCGCATTATTGATATGTTTTCTATCACTTTATCATCCTGCTCTGTCTTTGAACAGCTTAATCGTTCGAGGGATTGTGTCTACTTTTTTTCTGTTGCATCAGTGGATATAAGTACGATGAAATATGTGAAAGCCAGTGGGAACCGTGTTAGAGGACGGTGGGGCGCTGGTTTGACTTTTTACACAATAAAGATTATTATTTTTAATAAATGAACAAACGATTGGATAACAATTCAGGTGTCTCATGAGATGTATGACAAAAAAACTTCAGGGCGGGGGGATTGGTCGGACAAGAGTACGCCTCTTCTTTTTCTGTTTGTTTCTGGCTGGGTATCTTGTTACCCTTCAATCTTCTCCTGTTCAGGGAGGCTCAATGGCTAATAGCAACCGTTTAATAGATGAACAAAGTCCGTATCTCCTCCAGCATGCCCATAACCCCGTAGACTGGTACCCCTGGGGTAAGGAGGCGTTTCAGCGTGCCAAAAACGAGGATAAACCTATATTTCTTTCCATTGGTTATTCAACCTGCCATTGGTGTCATGTCATGGCTCATGAGTCGTTTGAAGATATGGAGATTGCCGCTCTTTTGAATAAGTGGTTTGTCTGCATAAAAGTTGATCGGGAGGAGCGTCCTGATATTGATCAGATGTATATGGCGGCTACCCAGGCAATGAATGGTTCCGGCGGCTGGCCGATGTCGGTGTTTACCTTTCCTGATGGCCGCCCTTTCTGGGCGGCAACCTATATCCCGCCAACGGGCATGGGGGGGCAGCCCGGATTTCCAGATATTCTTACTGCTGTGCATACTGCCTGGACCAGTCGCCGGGATGAGCTCGTCTCGGCGGCATCAAGCCTGATCAAGGCTCTGCAGGGAGTTGACACGAATAGCGGGGGGACTATTGACAATATGGTTGCAGAACGTGCATATAAATCATTGGTCACAACTTTTGACTCTCGCTACGGTGGATTTGGCCAGGCTCCAAAATTTCCCCGGCCGGTAAATCTTTCGTTTTTGTTCAGGTACTGGCAGGCAACAGGGAACAGCAGGGCCAGGGATATGGCATTGGAAACCTTACGGGCTATGGCTCGGGGCGGAATGCATGATCAGCTTGGGGGCGGCTTTCACCGGTATTCCGTTGATGGCCAGTGGCGGGTCTCCCATTTCGAGAAAATGCTTTATGATCAGGCCCAGCTGCTTGATTCCTACCTTGATGCCTACCTGATTAGCGGTGAAGAACAGTTTGCCGGTATTGCCCGAAAAATTGCAGAGTACGTTTTGCGGGATATGCGTGACCCCTCAGGTGGTTTTTATTCGGCCGAAGATGCAGACAGTGATGATCCGTACTCGCCGGGTAAACATGGTGAGGGAGCTTATTATCTGTGGACGGAAGAGGATATTGTCCAAACCGTTGGAGCGCGGGATGCTGCTGTTTTTAATTATTTTTTTGGTGTGAAGTTTGACGGCAACGCCCTGGCTGATCCCCGAGGAGAGTTTACTGGCCGTAATATTTTGTACGCAGCCCATACCCTTGCAGAGACGGCTGAACATTTTAGCAGGAACAATGATGAGATCAGGGCAATTCTTGATCGGGCAGCTGAAAAACTCTTGAGCAAAAGGCACCAGCGAACAAGGCCTCACCTGGATGACAAGGTTTTAACGGCCTGGAACGGTCTTATGATAGGTGCTCTTGCCCGGGCAGGAGTTGTCCTTGAAAAATCTGAATTTTCTGCTGCTGCCCGTGAGGCGGCCACGTTTATTCATAAGACCCTTTACAGGAAAAGCGACAAAACATTGATGCGCCGCTATCGTCAGGGGAAATCAGGTCTTGCCGGACAGCTTGATGATTATAGTTTTCTGGTGGCCGGTCTTCTTCAACTGTATAAGGTGGAACAGAATCCGGATTGGCTGCAGTGGGCCATGGAGCTCACAACAACTCAGATCAAGCTGTTTAAGGACAGCAAAGGAGGAGGTTTTTTCGACAGCCTGCGAGATCCGAGCGTCGTTGTGCGGATGAAAAATGACTATGATGGCGCAGAACCGGCTGCCAATTCAATTACTGCAGAAAATTTAATCCGGCTCGGCAGATTGACTGACAATAAAGAGTGGCTGGACTTGGCAGAAAAAACAATAAACAGTTTTAATGCTCAGCTCAATGCCTATCCTCAGGCGTTAGTTCATATGATTTCGGTGTATCATGAACTCAGAGAAAAACATGTGCAGGTAGTTGTTTCGGGTAAGCGCCACAAAAAAGATACACTGGCCATGCTGGCTGAAATTTTTTCTGTGTACAACCCGGGCCTGTTGCTGGAACTTGCTGACGGATCGGAGAATCAGCAGTTTCTGGGACAGTATCTGCCCTCTATTCAGACAGTACCCATGCAGGATAAAAAAGCGACTGCATACGTCTGCAGGCAGAATACCTGTCTGCCGCCGGTAACAACAGCCAAAGCTTTGCGCGCGCTGCTTGTCAGTTCACCGGAAACCGGAGAAGTTCGCCGAAACAAAGGGGATGGTCAGGCCACGGGACAGTAATGGGGATATGGCCGCAGTCAAAGAACAGTTTATATCCGAAGTAGAATCCGAATGAGAGAAGTTTCCGGCAAAAGAAAGAATAAATAAGGAGCCAACCTTTAGAGGGCAGCCAGCTTGTTCTCTATTACAATACAGAGATCAGGCTGGCTGTTTTTTGGTCATCAGATTCTTTGTATCATGTGATTACTCACCGTAATAGATAACTCCACTTGAATCTGTCTCCCGTACCTGGACTGAATAGAGAGAATATCTGTCGGTCTGCAGATCGTCTTTGAGTTCTGTAAAAATAAACATGGCAATATGTTCAGAAGATGGATTGCGGTCCTGAAAGGCGGGATGTTCGTTAAGATTGTAGTGATCCAGGCCGTCTATGACCTTGTTGACATGCTTTTTCAGCGTTTTAAAGTCAATACCCATGCCAAGATGATCCAGGCTGTTGGCCCGCACCTGGACTTTCACCTTCCAGTTATGA
>JALXCX010000295.1 GCA_026990725.1 Desulfobulbaceae bacterium | reverse complement strand
CGACAAAGACCGGTCCGGGCGTCTTTGATTTTATAGTATTTACAGCTCAGACAGGTTGCCTTCACGTATTTCTCCAAAGTTTATATATGACAGTCGTCACGGGCTCCTGATTTGCCATACCGTGGCTGCGAACTTTCAGTATTCCCGGTTGCTGGCCAACATGCTCCTGCCGTGTTGCCTTTGTAAATATTTTGTAACTGTTCAGCTGCACCCCATAGTGTGGCGATCAGGCCGCCTCACATAGACGGGCTATAGTTCGTTGGCCTGCTTACCACACTATGGAGCACATCTGAACAGTTACAGACCCAAGGTTATACTAGTCTTGTGCTGATACCTAAATAGTTAAATATTTTTTGCACTGCGTCTTTATACATCAACTTTATTTCAGGCGCATCTTTTTTCATTTTTTTGTCTTTTTTTTGTGGACGTAAAAATTGTTTTTTCGATCTGACTGAAAGTATGTTCTTTTCCAGAAAAGCATGCAAAAACACAACATGTTGCATGCTTTATCCTTGATGAGACACTATATGTTGTGATATAAAATACGAGGTTCGTATCTATGTGTGGGGTGGTTTTACGTTTTTTGCGCTCTTATGATGAGTAAAAGCAGACAGACTGAAATATCAAGGGGGAGGCCATGACAAAGGATATGCCTAAACAGGCATTAACAGACACTGCTGAAACGGTTCTTGAACGGCGTTACTATTTAAAAGACGCTGAGGGACATCTGCTTGAGAATTGGGAAACTCTATGCAGGAGAGTGTCTGAGGCTGTTGCCTCTGTTGATTTGGAAATGGATGATTATAACATGTTGAAGGATGGCTTTTTCAATATGATTTATCATCTTGATTTTTTGCCCAATTCTCCCTGTCTGATGAATGCCGGTACAGATCTTGGGCAGCTTTCAGCCTGTTTTGTCCTGCCTATTGAAGACTCCATGGACGGCATTTTCACCTCTATCCGCAACGGTGCTCTTGTGCATAAAACAGGGGGCGGCACCGGATACTCTTTTTCCCGTTTACGACCGACCAACTCTGCAGTGCAGTCTACGCAGGGGGTGGCTTCCGGGCCGTTGAGTTTTGCAGCTGTATTTGATGCCGCTACAGAGACCATTAAGCAGGGGGGGAAACGCAGGGGTGCCAATATGGGCGTTCTTCGCGTTGATCACCCTGATATCATGGATTTTATTTCGGCCAAGGAAGATCAGACAAAGTTCACAAATTTTAATTTTTCCGTGGCAATCACCGATGCCTTCATGGAGGCTGTCAAGACAGATCAGCAGTATGATCTGATAGATCCGTCAAATGGACACTGTGTGAAAACCCTTAGAGCCAAAGAGGTCTTTGATAAAATAATTGATCTTGCCTGGCATAACGGGGAACCTGGTGTCCTCTTTATAGACGCTGCGAACCGGGCCAACTCTACACCACAGTTAGGCGAATTTGAAGCCACAAATCCCTGTGGAGAACAATGGCTGCTGCCCTACGAGTCCTGTAATTTAGGATCAATAAATCTTGGGCAGTATGTAGAGAATGGTGAGGTTGATTTTAAACGTCTGGCCCAGACAGTCAGGCTTTCCGTACGTTTTCTGGATAATGTCATTGACTGCAACAGGTTTCCCATTCCCGAGATTGCCGAGATGACTCAGAAAACACGAAAAATCGGGCTTGGTATCATGGGAATGCACGATATGCTCATTCAGCTTGAAATTCCTTACGGAACTTCACCGGGACGCGAAACTTCAGCAGGTGTGATGCAGTTTATCCACGATGAGGCCGAAGCCGCTTCGTGTGAGCTGGCGGAAATCAAAGGCGCATTCCCTGCCTATGATACGAAGTATAACAAATATCCTGCCCGCCGGAACGCGGCACTGACATCCATTCAACCCACCGGGACTGTCTCCATGATTGCCGATTGTGCCTCTGGTTGTGAGCCTTATTTTTCCATCGTAATGGAAAAAAATGTGATGGATGGAGACAGGTTCCTCATGGTCAACAAACATTTTGAGATCGTTGCTCGTGCTGAAGGTTTTTTTAGCGACGAGCTTTTAGAAAAAGTTGCTGCCAGTGGTACTGTTGTAGGTCATGATGAAATTCCCGGCAAATGGCAGGAGATATTCCGGACGGCTCAGGATATCACTCCTGAAGACCATATTCGCATGCAGGGCGCCTTACAGGCCAGCGGCGTTGATTCATCCATCAGTAAAACCATTAATTTACCTTCTACGGCAACACCCGAGGATGTGCGAAATTCCTATCTGCTCGCTTTTCAGCTTGGCTGTAAAGGACTCACTGTCTACCGTGACGGTTCACGAGATGCTCAGGTTTTGAATACTGTCGGAACCGGAGAAGATGGACAAACTGCGGCTGTTTCAACCCAGGGGATAGTTCAGAAGAAAGAACTGCCGGCAGTACTAAGTGCCAAGCGCTATAAACTCAAAGACGCCAACGGCAACACAATTTATCTTATTGTCTGTTTTGATGACAATGAGTCTCCGATGGAAGTCTTTGCTAAATTCCCCTTTGATAATCGTGTCGATCTCAAAGACAAGTCCACCATGTGGACAACAACCTGTCGGCTTGTTTCCCTTGCTCTTCGTTACCAGATTCCCATGGAAGAGGTTATCAAACAGCTGGACCGGTCAAGCGGTCACATGCTCGATTTACCGGCTCAACTGGGCAAACTGTTAAAGTCTTTTATGGCAGGTACGCATAAAGGTTTTTCATCCAAATGCCCTGAATGCGAAACAGGAAAACTGGTTTTTGAAGAAGGTTGTGAAATATGTCGTGACTGCGGCTATTCAAAATGCTCATAAAGCATTAAACAGCAGCCGGGTCTGAAATCTGAGATTTCAGACGTAATTGTCTACGGTTAAGAATGCTCTGTTTATGAATTAATTTTTTTTTTATGAGCTGATATCCTGCCTTTGGGGACGTAGAATTCTTTTACTGCCCCGTCCTCCTGTGGCGGGGCAGTTTCTTTTATTCAGGGAAAACACATGTCAAAAATTGGTCGTAACGAATCATGCCCATGCGGGTCTGGCAGGAAGTATAAAAATTGCTGTCTGCCCCTGCAAAAAGACGGAAAAATTCCATCCCCCATGAACCAGTTAAGAGTTTCTTTACTGGCAGAGATCAAAAGAATCCAGGCTGATGCCGCTGCAGGTAGTCCAACCTTGCGTGAGCTTGGCGTTTTTATTTTTTTCAGCCAACCAAACGGTGATGCCTGGGTTTTGGAGGCAACCGATAATGATGCCGTACAGGTTGCAGACAAAGGGAAACCTCTTGCGGCGCCTGTGGAAGAAAACCCTGAGACCATAGAGGTCAATTGGAGTCATACATTTACCCTGCAGGACCGTAAACTTTTTGTAACAGGCTATGCTGATCAAGAATTAAGACAGATAGCCGGGGCACCGAGCCAGCAGATCAATGCGGCTATGCGCAGAATTATGAGTAAATACTCCAAGGAATTACTTGCTCGGGTTCACGTCCGAAATGAAGATGATCCGGCTGCCGGGGCTGGTAATCAAAGAGCAAAAGGATAAAAAAACTTTGTATATGAGAGTTTTACGTTTTATCCCTGTCTTTGTTGTCATGGGGATTATTTTTTTCCTTTCCAATCAGCCAGATGCCAGTCTGGCTATCCCCCGTTTTTTTGGATCAGATAAAATTTTTCATATCATAGCCTATGCCGCTCTGGCTGCTGCTGCAGTGCTTGCTGTGGCAGATAAATTTTTCCCCGCTTATTCGCATAAAACATCGATCCAGATCATCGTATTTTGTACAGTTTACGGCATAAGCGATGAATTCCACCAAACATTTATTGCCGGGCGCACGGCCTCTGTTTTTGATGTTTTTGCTGATATTATTGGAGCCTGTCTGGTGCTGGGCGTTGTATTTATCTCGGCCTGTCGAAAAGGAGAGAGGGCCCGCCTTCAGGAAGCGGACCAGTAGACTTAAAACAGTGATTATGGTGATGATGCGCACTCCACACTGCCGTGAAAAGTCACCTTTTTGTCCGATTTCAGCGGACAATGTGCCAAAGCGCTTTCAGGGCAGTGTTTACTGATCGATTGAAAGGGAACGTTTGTTATTGCCGCAGCAATTTTGCCATGTCTTTGGCAAAATAGGTCAAAATAATGTCAGCACCGGCACGGCGTATGGAAAGCAGCGTCTCTGCCATCACCCGGTCACCATCTATCCAGCCTTTCTGCGCAGCTGCTTTAATCATGGCATATTCACCGCTGACATGATAGGCGGCAATGGGCAGATCAAATTCATCCCGTAACTGTCTGATAATATCAAGATAGGCCACAGCCGGTTTAACCATGAGGATATCAGCCCCTTCGTCTACGTCAAGCGTGGCCTCACGAAGAGCTTCTCTGCTGTTTGCCGGGTCCATCTGGTAACTTCTTCGATCACCAAATTGCGGCGCGCAATCAGCGGCATCCCTGAAAGGACCATAAAAGGCAGAGGCGTATTTGACCGCATAGGACATGATCGGGATCATGTGATAATCATTTTCATCAAGTGTGCTGCGTATTTCGCTGACCCGTCCATCCATCATGTCGGAGGGGGCAACCATATCTGCCCCGGCTCTGGCATGGGACAGTGCGGTGCGGGCGAGCAGCTCAAGTGTTGTGTCGTTATCTACATCGTGTCCGTTTAAACAGCCGCAATGACCATGATCTGTGTATTCGCAGAGGCAGACATCTGTGATGACAGTCATCTCTGGAACGCTGTTTTTTAATTCCGCAATAGCTTTCTGGACAATACCATGCTGGGCATGGGCCCCGGAACCCATTGGATCTTTTTTTTCAGGAAGACCAAATAAGATGACAGAACGAACCCCAACATCCAGACAGGATTTTGCCTCTTTTTTGAGTTGATCAACAGACAGGCGATAAACGCCGGGCATAGAAGGGACTTCTTCCCGTTTCCCTTTACCCGGCATGACAAAGAGTGGATACACCAACTGGCCGGGAGAAAGGCTTGTCTCGCGTATCAGGGTTCGAAAAGTTTCATTCTGCCGCATCCTGCGGGGGCGATATTCCGGGAAAACCATAATGAACTCCTTGGGGAAACTGCATTATTATTAATCTTGGGACTTACATTCCGTCCGTTTGGGTCAGGACTGTTTACTTCAGGATAATACCCAGAGCTTTCACTTTCTTATGGAGATGGCTGCGCTCTATACCTATTTTCTCCGCAGTGTGTGAGACATTACCTTTACACTCCTCCAGTTTACTCTTCAGGTAATCATGTTCAAACTGTTTGCGTGCTTCTTTAAAAGGTAAATGGGCATATATCTCGTTTGTTTTCGTCAAAGAAGCGGGCGTGGTGGCATTCGGGTTGAGGAAGGGGGTCACTTCGGCTGCAGTGATACGCGGGCTTGTGGTCATGATGACCAGGCGTTCAATCATATTCCGTAATTCCCTGATGTTACCGGGCCATGGGTGACGCATAAGTATGGCCAGGGCATCGCTTGAGAATTGTTTTTTACCAAGGCCTTTATCACAAAACTGTTTCAGGAAATCTTCTACCAGCGAGGGGATGTCGGCAAGACGTTCTCCCAGGCTGGGAACATTTATCGGGATCACGTTCAGCCGGTAAAACAGGTCTGCCCGAAAGTTCCCGTTTTCAATCTCATCTTCAAGATTTTTATTTGTGGCAGCAAGAATACGAACATCGACCTGAATTGTTTTATTGCCGCCCACCCGTTCAAATTTCTGTTCCTGGAGGATACGTAAGACCTTGGCCTGGCTTTTCAGGCTCATGTCACCAATTTCGTCCAGAAAAAGGGTCGATCCATCGGCCTGATCAAATTTTCCTTGTTTTGCTTTGTCGGCACCCGTGAAAGCCCCCTTGATATGACCAAAGAGTTCTGATTCAATGAGTTCTTCCGGAATAGCGGCACAGTTTACCTCAATCATTGGGCGGGAAGAACGGTTTGAAAGACAATGAATCGTCTGGGCGACAAGTTCTTTGCCCGTACCATGTCCTCCAAGAATGAGAACCGAGGCATCGGTTGGGGCAACGCGGTTAATCTGTTCCCGCAGATTTGTCACCGCGACAGAATCACCTGTAATTTTTGGTCGGGCAGGAGAGGATTCACGAAGGATGAGGTTATCACGCTCAAGGCGGGCAACATGCAGTCCTTTATTAATTGTCAGGATAATTTTATCATACGACAGAGGCTTTTCAATAAAATCAAAAGCCCCCATACGAGTAGCCTGTACGGCCGTTTCAATAGTGCCATGACCGGAAATCATTATGACAGGCAGTTGGGCATTATCCTCTTTAATTTTTTTTAAAGCTTCCAGCCCGTCCATTCCGGGCATCCAGATATCGAGCAGGACCAGATTAACCTCCTGTTGCTCCAAAAGGGTGAGCCCTTCTTCAGCTGTTGCGGCTGCCAGGGGATGAAAACCTTCGTCAACCAGGATTCCGGACAGAGAATCACGGATGGAGTCTTCATCATCAATGATGAGAATGGAGGAGGACATAAGGCTTACATAGGTTTGGGTGAAAGAAAAAAACAGCTGACAGGACCATTTTGCAAAGAGTTACAGCATAGTATCAATTATCATAGGGCAACTCAACAGTAAATTCAGTTCCTGTTGGCGAGTTATTTCTGACCTTAATGGTTCCGTTATGCTCGGTAATGATTGTATGAGCTATGGCAAGGCCCAGTCCGGTTCCTGATTTTCGGGTGGAAAAATAGGGCTCAAACAGTCGTAGCTTGACCTCCTCTGTCATGCCGGGGCCATTGTCTCTGACTGTCATCCTGACCAGCTTTTCTTCAGTGTTGAGTCTGATTTCTGTTGCGATGGTCCCCTGTTCCGGAAGCACTGTTACAGCATTGTCGAGCAGGTTGATGAGGACCCTTTTAACCTGAACCGGATCAAAGGAAAAGGTCGGAATATCATCGTGTTCCAGGCTGAAAATAATATGCTTATGCCCCTCCCGGTAAAGGACGAGCGTATCTGTTGCAATGTCTGTAATATTTGCCTTTACTCTGTTGATTCGCGGCATCCTGGCAAAATCTGAGAACTCTGTTACAAGACGTTTTATTTCATCGACCTGCTTGATAATGGTCCCGGTGCATTGGTCAAAAATGTCTTGATCATTCGTGATGGATGCAAGGTAACGTTTTCTTAAACGTTGCGCAGAAAGCTGTATCGGAGTGAGTGGGTTTTTAATCTCATGGGCAATCCGGCGGGCCACTTCCTGCCATGCTGCAAGACGCTGGGCTTTTTCAAGTTTGGTCAGGTTATCAAAAACTATGACATAACCAATGGGGTTTGAGCTTTCATCAATGAGCCTGGTGATACTGACAAGCAGGGAGTAGGTCTCCCCTTTGCGGACAGTCAGGTTGAGATGCCTTTCAATGGAATGCTTTCCTGACTTGAGTAGATCCTGGAAAAACTGGTTTAAAACCTGAACATGCGGACGGGGCAGTATTTTCCTGAAATCCTGATGTAAAAAGGATTTCGGATCAATTTTTAATAATTGTTCCGCAAAGGCGTTAATGGTTGTTATTTCATCATTTTCGTTTATGGCAATAACCCCTGCGGCAACATTTTTCAGGATTGTTTCCAGATAACGGCGCCGCTGTTCGGAAATAATATTTGATTCCTGCAGAGCATTATGGGCCTCGCCCAGTTGTTTGTTACTGGCCAGCAGGTCAGAAGTCATAGAGTTAAAGGAATCTACAAGCAATCCCATTTCGTCATCAGATTCTTTTTCAAGGGTAAAGTCCAGCTCACCGTCAGCAACACGCCGGGTAGCCTCTGCCAGTTTGTTGATTGGTCCGGTTAAGGAACGGGCAATATAAAAACCAAACCAGATAGCGCCAAAAAGGATAAGCAGGGTAATAATGAGCAGCATGATTATCAGACTCAACTTGATAGGGGCTTTCAGCATGACAAGCTGTCTGTAATCTGTGATGCCGCTTGAGACCGCCTGCATAAGAACGAGCCGTTCTATTGGTATCAGCAGACTTGAGACAAGAAAATAGTTGGTTTGATTATCAATATGAATTGGCACAATCGCCTGAACGAGTTCCCCGGTATTAACCTGCTGTGAAACTATTTCAGTTTGTTTGGTGTTGTTTGCCTTTCTGATTGCTTCTGTGGGTATTTCGGGAATTGATACCGCGTTTAAACGAACCCCCTTGGCAAAGACAATTTTTTCAAAATGTGGTCCAATGATGGCCAGGGCGTCTGGAGCACCTGGAGGAGCTATTGCCAGAGTTCTACTGAAAAGCTGGTTCAGTTCGACGGGATTATTAATGTCTATATCGCCATTTTCAAGGAGCGAAGTAATCTGAACGCCCATGTTCTCGGCACGTTTTTCCGTGTCATGAAAGACTGTTTGTGCCAGTTTTAAAGAGGCCTGTAACGAATCCTCAACATTGGTGTTAAACCAGTAATCCATTGAAGTGGAAACAAAGCGCAGGGCAATAAGAAAGAGAATAACTGTTGGAATCATGGAGAGAGAAACAAAGGAAATAACCAGTTTGGTTCTCAGTCTGGAGCCCAGTATTTTTTGTTTTCGTTCATAGATCAGTTCAACAAGATTTCTCAGCACCAGATACAGCATAAGGAGCAGGAGCAGTCCGTTGATATTGATCAGCGCAAAAATTAAAACCGTACTTGAGATGGGCAGGTTAAAATCACCCTTGAGCAAACCTCTCTGGAGGTAAGCCAGGACAGGGATAAGGAGCAGGCAAAAGCCGATGACATATCGGATAAGCTGCTGCTTTTTTTTTCTCTGCTTAGTGTTTAACATCAGAAAAGACGCAGGAAGTTAATCTGAAAGACATCTTCTTAGTATCGAAATTCAATGGAGCGCCAGTCAGTCTCAAAATTCCAGAGAGAGGTAAAGGGAAGCACATAATGAATGCCCAGGGGCAGGGTGTTTTCAACAAGAGTCGCCTTTATTTGCAGATTGTAGGGCGCGTCAGGTTCCAATTTGTTCAGGGCGATCACCTTAAGCCCGCTGAGGTCGGCCATTAACTGTTTGGCAGTATTTTCGGAACGGGTTATCCGTGCTCTGCTTTTTTCCGAGAAATCGATTTGATATGTTTGTTTTACAGCGTCATAATGCAGGGTGTGGTTAATGGTTTCCTCGACCAGCGAAAGGTCAAACCAGGCCTTGCGGGTTTTGTCCAGGATGATATTGAACCGGAAAGTAATAGGAATGCCGTTACGGACGCCTTCGATCATTGTCTCTGTAAAACAGTTTTTTACTGTGGCAAAGAGCAAAAGATCTGAGTTTGAGGTCGTAATGACTATATCTTCAATGGTTGGATCAGTATCCTCAGCAGCCCGAACAGGACGTGTCAACAGGCAAGTCATCAGTATAAGCGCCATGAGGAAATGGAAAAAATGTGTACCGTGCATAGAAAAGCAACCTGAAGGAAAGAATCAGGCCATTATATCGTGTTATTTGGCCGGGTTGGATTGTTGACTGTCTCTAAATTGATGAACAGAATTAACTTATCTCTTTTTATATAATTACTCTATACGGTTGCAATTGTCCATGGGTTCTCGATCTTGAGCTTAGTTCAATAGGACTCTTTATTGTTTGAATAAAAAAATTCAAATCTGTTTGCTTGAAAAGTATCCCACAGCGTTGTATGTTGGATTGATATTTTTTAAGGAAAAAATGCTTGTGTAGATATTTTTTTGGTAATTACTTGTTTGCGTACGAAAAAAATGATAACGAAGAGATATGTCCCCGCGACCTAAAAAACAAAGACGCTGTGAAGGTAAGTTTTGCGGCAGAGCGTTTAAGCCTACAGGTATTTCTTTAGTCAGTCTTAAGCAGATCACTCTTTTTCGTGATGAGCTTGAGGCCCTTAAGCTTTGTGATTTTGAAGGGTTGTTTCAAGAACAGGCAGGCGAGAAAATGGGGGTTTCCCGGGGAACTATCCAGAGAATATTAACTTCTGCCCGGAGTAAAACCGCAGAAGCACTGGCAACAGGTGCTGCTCTGGTCTTTGTTGAAGAAGATGATTGATTTTTGGTCGAAAGATTTTTTAACGTGTCTAGGCAAGTAGCTACTGACTCCTGATTTATCATGCCGCAGCCACAAACTTTCATTGTTCGTTGTTGCCAGCCAAATTGCTTCAGTCACGCTGGCTAGGGAAGAAGTTACCTGAACAGGTTCTCGGGTCAGCAGAAACAGTACCAGAATGCGGTAAAAAGTCGTTGACAGGTTGAGATTTAATATTATCTTGTCAACAATTAAACTGGTTTTTGTTTTTCTTGGGTCTCTTGCCCACGCCCTCTGGGGCGCAAAAAGATTATGATACCCGCCCACTTGCGGCAGGGTAATTTATCAGTGAAGTTTTTTACTTAATGGCAGCTTAACTGCCCATACTTGCAAGGAGATAATTATGTTTGAAGTGGTTGTAGACAAGGATGCGTGTACAGGATGTGAAGAGTGTGTTAATAACTGCCCTGCTTCAGTACTTGAGCTGGTGGATGGTAAATCAGAACCGGTTGAAATGGACGAATGTCTTGGTTGCGAAACCTGCGTTGAGGTCTGTCCTGAAGGGGCTATCACTGTAACAGAAGTTTAGTTTTCTGGGAATCTCCCCGTTCTTTCAAGGGGAATTCTATTGGTTTGGAATGCGGCTGTAATTTTTTACAGCCGCATTTTTTTTGCTTTTACAATAAACAGTATCGCAAAGGGTTCTTTTTTACCTGTTGCCGTTGGTATGACTGATCGCGTTCTTACACCTCTTGATATTTACCGAGCCCTTGACCAGAGTAATTGCAAACGCTGTCAGTTACCGTCATGTCTGGCATTTGCCGCAGCAGTTGTGGCGGGCAGTAAAAAGCTTGTTGATTGCCCTTTGTTGGATTCAGCGACTGCAGCTCGTCTTGCAAAATCATTAAAGACAAGAGTAGAACTTGAGCCGGATCAAGCTGAATTCATCGACCGGCTGGAGAAGGATATTGCTTCGAAAAATTTGCGTGAACTGGCCCCCGTGCTTGGCGGCCGGTATTACGCTGACAAACTTATTATATCATCTCTAGGCAAGGACTTTTTTGTTGACGCAGCTGGTCAGGTTACTTCAGAATGCCACATTATTCCCTGGCTCAAGGCGCCACTTCTCTCGTATATTGTCAACCCTGCCCATCAGGATATAACTGGTATTTGGATTTCTTTTCGGGAGCTGAAGGGAGGCAAGGAATGGCAGAATTTATTCACATCACGCTGTGAGCATGTTCTGAAAGAGATTGCAGATGAACACCCTGAGCTTTTTACGGATTTGATTGAATTGTTCATGGGGCAAGCCACTTCGGCTATGCATGCAGATATTTCCCTGATACTTTACCCGCTGCCTCATTTCCCTTTACTGATTTGTTATCAGGCACCAGATACTGATCTCGAATCGGAGCTTACTCTATTTTTTGACAGTTGCTGTGGGGTCAATTTACATATTAAGGCTATATTCACGCTGTGTTCCGGGCTGGTCCAGATGTTTGCCAAAATTGCCAAAATACATAGCTGATCTTCTTTTGATCCTGCCTGTTTGACATGAGAGCATCTCTTATCTATAGTGCTCTGGTTGGTTCTTTATTAATGCTAAACAGCATGGCTGAGCCAAATTGGCCAGGCGCAACGAATAATAAAAATTTGCGGCTGCTGCATGGCAGATCAGAAGCCAGTTTCGACTTTCAGATAATTTTTTTTTTACAATATTCTATTTTTTGGGTCAAATATGAAAAAAACAGTACTGGTAACCGGCGGGTGCGGCTTTATAGGTGTTAATTTTGTACGCCTTTTACTTGAGGACCATACAGACTGGCAGGTTATAAATCTGGATAAATTAACGTATGCCGGTAATTTGCAAAGTCTTAAAAGTATAGAGGATAATTCCAGATATACCTTTGTTCGGGGCGACATCTGTGACCAAGAGCTGGTGACTTCTCTTTTTACAAAATATCAGATTGATACTGTTGTTCATTTTGCTGCTGAATCTCATGTTGATCGTTCAATCACCGGCCCGGCCGAGTTTATTCAGACAAATATTGTCGGGACTTTTACATTACTTGAAGTTGCCAAAAAACAATGGCTTCAGGAAAATAAATCTTCCACTGGTTGCCGTTTTCTTCACGTAAGTACAGATGAAGTCTATGGCTCCCTGGGCGAGGAAGGCTATTTTACTGAAAAAACGAGTTATGATCCCAGATCTCCTTATTCTGCCTCGAAATCATCCTCAGATCACCTGGTAAGGGCATATTTTCATACCTATGGTCTGCCGATTCTCATCACCAACTGTTCAAATAATTACGGACCGTATCAGTTTCCTGAAAAACTCATTCCTCTTGTTTTAAATAATGCGTTACAGGGTAAAGAATTACCTGTCTATGGAGATGGAGGAAACGTTCGCGACTGGTTGTATGTGCGTGATCATTGTGAAGCTATAGCTCGCGTGGTGGAGCAGGGAACCGTTGGCCAGTCGTACAATATTGGCGGCCATAATGAAAAAAGGAATTTGGAAGTAGTGGAACTTCTCTGCGACATGCTTGATGAAAAGGTGGGTTTGCTTAAGAGTGGCGAACCGAGAAGATCACTTATTACTTTTGTCAAAGACCGCCTTGGACATGATCGTCGTTATGCGATTGATGCAGGTAAAATTGCCGAAGAGCTTGGCTGGACGCCAAAGTTCACCTTTGAGACCGGTATGGACAAAACCGTTGAGTGGTATCTTGAGAACCGTCCCTGGATGGAGTCAGTCATGGACGGGTCTTACACGCAATACTATGAAACAATGTATGGCAAGTGAATGTTTGTGATAAAGAACGAATGCACAATTCAGTAACAGCTGGACCCGGCAGCAAGAGCGTTTACGCAGGGTAATGAATCCGAAACAAGAAGAATAATATAGAGGCGAAATGATTGTAAATAAAACAAAAATTCCAGATGTCCTCATTGTTGAACCAGCTGTTTTTGGTGATGAGCGGGGTTTTTTTCTTGAAAGTTTTAATCAGCAGCGCTGGCAGGATACAACCGGACTCAAAACACGTTTTGTCCAGCATAATCATTCCCGTTCCAGTAGAAATGTATTGCGCGGTCTGCATTATCAGATTCAGCAGCCCCAGGGAAAACTTGTCAGAGTCGTTTTAGGGGAAGTGTTTGACGTGGCAGTTGATATAAGAAAAAGCTCACCGTCTTTTGGCCAATGGGTTGGTGCTCATTTGAGTGCTGAGAACAAAAAACAATTCTGGGTGCCAGAGGGGTTCGCCCATGGGTTTGTTGTTTTGTCAGAGGTTGCGGAGTTTTTGTATCTGACAACAGATTATTACGCACCGGAACATGAGCGGTCAATTATCTGGAATGATCCTGACCTTAATATTAACTGGCCTGTTGAGACTGAGCCAAATCTTTCGGCCAAGGATTCTCAGGCTGCGGCGTTTAAAAATGCAGATTTATTTCCCTGATCACCACTCAACCCGCAAGGTATTCTCCCGCGCGTTTGCCCGGACAAGATGCACCTTAACTGTGTCGCCAGGCTCAACCTGAAAAGCGGGGTTCGGGGGCAGGTCAATATCAAAAAGACAGTCAAGCAGCAGCAGATGAATTCTTTTGGGCCCCTGACTGACCACCAGCGCACTCATCATGGTGTCTACCTGTGATTCAAGATAGCGAAGAATCCAGTAACGATGCCGCTGTTGTCGAACTGTATTAGCCCGTCCCTGTTTCTGTTGGATGGTTCCCGCAAAATTTTTACATTCATCGGCGGAAAAGAGAATCCCTTTGCCCCGGATCATATTGGCAATCTGCATCTGGATGACCATGTCCAGAAAACGACGAATAGGTGAGGTGACAGTTGTGTAACTGTTTAACCCCAAACCGGAATGTGGCTTGGGGTGAACGGTCAGTTCGCCCCGGGATAAAAAACGGCGCTGGCAGGCGATATCCTGCAGCGTGTTGTTGACGCCGGAAATTAATCGTTTCCTGGGCGGAGGCTGCGACCGGAACAGACCGGGCGCTTCCTGGGCTGTCAGGTAATCTGCGGCAACGCCGTTTGCCAGGATCATGAATTCGGAGATCAGATTTCTTGCAGGACTGTCTTGGGGCGAAAGATGAACGGCAGCTTCTCCCTGGTTATTAACAAAAATATTGACGTCAGGAAAGTTCAAGAGCAATGCGCCCCGCTCAACCCGCTGAAGCCGCAGTTTTTTACGCAGTTCATTGAGCAGGAGAAGCTCATCAGACTGCGCCATAGTCTTGTCGACTTCAGAATAGCTCAGTCGACGTTTGACCTCAATGACACTGGCAACGATTCTTGATTTCAGGATTTCTGCTTCTTTAGAAAGCGTGACCAAAAAACTTATGGCAGGCCGTACGCGCCCCTTGATAAGGCTGAACACCCCCTGGGACAGCTCACGCGGCACCATGGGTATTTGTCCCTCAGGGAAATAGAGCGATGTTGAACGTTCCATGGCTTCTGCAAACAATCTGTCTTTTGGCGAGATGAAATAGCTGACATCCGAAATATGGATGCCAACAAGAAAATTACCGTCATCAAGACGTTCAACATGCAGAGCGTCGTCATAGTCACGGGTTGCAGAGCCATCAATAGTAAAAATATCAAGGTGAAGAAAATCTTTTCGTTTCGGGTCTTCCAGAAGCTGTTTGGCTGTGGGGTCGGAAATAGCCCGGACCTCTTCCATAAGGTTTTTTGAAAATTCTACGGGTTGTTCCGCTCTGAGCAACGGGAGGTTCTCGTCTGGTTGCCATACCCCGGTTTTAACGAGTAGCTTGTACCCGTCATTGGGCCTGCTGAGTTCTGCTTTTTTCAGGAGTTGCCGTACAAGATCGGCTTCCGGGGCCTCGCTGCCAAAGAGAACAAAATCAGCGATCCAGGAAAGAATTTTCTCTTTGTCTTTCCATTGTTCGCTGTCAATGTCCTTTCCTTGAGCAAGCAGCTGGAGATTACTGGCACCAGTATTTAGAAGTTCTTCTTTTTCCTGTTCTTTTTCGTACTGATGTCTGAGCTGTTCCACCTGTTCAGGGCTGTGAACAGTCACCTGGGAGTTCTTGTATTTAAAGAAAAAACGGTCAATAAAAACAGCACGAAGAAAAGCCGCGGATTGATCATCTGTCAGATTACCGCCAAAGTAAAGCTCAGCTAGAAAATCAGGTGGAAATGTATTGTGTTCTTCTTCACTGGCCAGTTCCCAGATATCATCAAGGGGTATTTGTTGAGTCAGTTCCGCCCTGTGAGCGGCAATATCCTGCAGCAGATGGATGCGTTCTTCACGGCTGATATCTACGGGATACTTTGTTTTAGAAACGGTCACGACTCTGGCTGTCGGCAGGTTAAGCTCACGTCCGTTCTGGTTAAATATTCGTACACGGCTGCCTGCGTCCTGAAGAACGAGAGCACAGAGAAAGCGGCCGCTATCAAGATATTCTATTATGTTGCCAGGGGTTATCATCAAATATAAAAAGAGAAAAAAGAGAATAAAATAGTAAAAAAAATGATTAGGCGACTATACCCGTTCAGCGATAAAGGTACAAAGGTTTTACAAAAATAGAGTTGTAACAGTGGTAGAGTTGCATCGGTTTGAATTCATGGTAAGTTAGGATTACTTATAAAATCGGGTAATTGGTTATTCGCGTGCAGTTCCCTGTCAGAATATAAAGGATATACATGGTTAAAAAAGAATATCATAGCGGTGTCGTTGCCGTTGTCGGGCCGCCAAACGCCGGCAAGTCCACATTGCTGAACAGGTATTTGGAGCAAAAAATAGCCATTGTGACTCCGCTTCCCCAAACGACCAGAAACAGAATACTTGGGATCGTCACAGGAGAGGATTACCAGATTATTATGCTGGATACTCCGGGATTGCACAAAGCCAGAGAACTGCTGAACAAGGAAATGGTCCGGATCGCCAGAGAAACGCTTGATGAGGCAGATATAGTCCTGTTTCTTGTTGATGCGGCAGCTTTGGCAGGAAAAAAACTTGAAAAGCGAAGAGATGAATACAGTGGCTATCTGAAAAGTATTCATTGTCCTGCCGTTCTGGTTCTTAATAAAGTCGATCTTCTAGAGAAAGATCAACTTTTGCCCATCATTGACTGGTACAGTTCTCTGCATCCCTTTACTGCGGTTGTCCCGGTATCTGCACTAAAAGGCGAGGGGACTGATATTCTTCTTGCAGAACTTGTCAGCCGCCTGCCCGTAGGGCCGCAGTATTACCCGGATGATATCCCTACAGATTCAACAGAACGGTTTATTGTTGCTGAGCTTATTCGGGAAAAAGTTTTTCTTAGAACACATCAGGAAATACCCTATTCGACCGCTGTCATCATTGACTCTTTTAAAGAAGAAAAAGACGCGCGATTAGTAATAATACATGCGACCATTCTGGTTGAACGTGGTTCTCAAAAAGGAATTATTATCGGGAAACAGGGAAAAATGCTCGGCAATATCCGCAAGGCGGCAACAAAGGATATTGCAACTCTCCTGGGTTGTAAAATACAGCTCAAACTCTGGGTTAAGGTAAAGAAAAACTGGACAGGTAATGCGCAGTTTTTGCGGGAAATCGGGATGTGAAGACCTAGATTGAGTGAAGGGGGGCGGGAACGTCGCTTGCTGCTTACCAATATTTTACCGGAGTGATTTTTTTATTCTTAGCACAGTGTTCATTTTTTGTTATGTAATAGACGTATTTCATGATTTATCCCAGAAATTAAAGCCATTTAATCGGTGGCATTCAAGAAGATTCCTTATGCAAAGTAAACTGCTTCACATGACGTCGTTCTTTTTTGTTCTGATTCTTATGTGCTGCTCTTTGTCTATTGCCGGTGAATTACATGTGACATCCTACACACCTCCTGAGGGGAATCGTTCACTTTTCCGTTGGTGCACCGGCATCTTTTTTATCAATCAAACAGAGTGGGTTGTTTCTCTAAAAGATAGTCAGATTTTTTATAAGGATGAGAACAAGAAAGGATTTGTAAGT
>JALXCX010000294.1 GCA_026990725.1 Desulfobulbaceae bacterium | reverse complement strand
CTTATCAGGAATAGATTTAAGTAAAATGCAGCTTGGCCACACTGTTGATCTTGACAATTATGAAAAAGATAATCCCCGGGATTTCACCCTGCTCAAGCGTTCCACCCTGAGCGAGCTGAAAAAAGGCGTGTTTTTTGAAACCGACTGGGGCAATATCCGCCCCGGCTGGCACATCGAATGTTCTGCCATGTCCACCCGCTATCTCGGTGAGACGTTAGATATCCATACAGCCAGCCAGGATCTTATGTTTCCGCATCATGAAAACG
The DNA here is from genome assembly GCA_026990725.1 of Desulfobulbaceae bacterium. Classification (GTDB taxonomy): domain Bacteria; phylum Desulfobacterota; class Desulfobulbia; order Desulfobulbales; family Desulfobulbaceae; genus Desulfobulbus_C. Next base: position 4,939 of record JALXCX010000294.1, on the reverse strand, counting down.
AGATTGCCATTGCCGAAGCACTTACAGGCAAACCGCTGGCCAATTACTGGCTGCATTCAGGCCTGTTACTCAAAAACGGCAAAAAAATGTCTGCAGAGGCCGGTAACGTTGTCACCCTGCAGGATGTCCTGGACAAAGGGTACACTGGCAGGGAAATTCGCTTTTTGCTTCTCGGGGTTCATTACCGTAAATCGTTGCTCTTTACTTATAAAAAACTCGATTCCGTCCGAACGGCCTTAAAACGTATTGATGAATTCACCAGAAAACTACTCTGCCTCCCTCCAGGATTACCGCACCCGAAAATAACGACCAAAGTCTCCACTCTGGAAAAACGATTCAGTGAGGCCATGGATGATGACCTGAACATTTCCGGGGCCATTGGAGCCTTATTTGACTTTATTAAAAAAACAAATCCAATTCTTCAATCCGGCACGCTCGACCTTGAACAGAAAAACGAAATTTTTTCTGCACTCCGCCGCATGAATAAAGTTCTCGGTTTTCTCCAGCTCGAGCAATGTACGCTGGCACCTGAAATCAACCGACTCATCCAGCAACGGGAAGATGCCAGGCAGCGCAAAGACTGGATTGCCGCCGATGAGGCACGAATGGAACTTCTGCGCAGAGGCATTACAGTCCACGACACGGCAACCGGCCCGATATGGGAGCAAAACCAGGCCTGTAAACTCTGTGAGAACGCAACACGAATTGAGAGTTGATTTCTCTGCCACTCCCCTGTACATTAGGGGCCCAAATTACCACATGCGCCAATAGCTCAGCTGGATAGAGCAACGGCCTTCTAAGCCGTAGGTCGCAGGTTCGAATCCTGCTTGGCGTACCAGAATACAAGGAGTTAGCCTATCCGGGTTAACTCCTTTTTTCATTTCTACAAGCGGTGAGGTGACCTGACATTTTGCCTGCTGTTCTTATTACCACCCTCTTCAATGCAGCCCACCTAAAATGCCCTTATTTTTCAACATATATTTGCCTTGTATGAGAAACGCCCTTGTATTGAAAATAACTTAACAATTCCCTTTTATGAAGAGTTTTTTTTATGATAGGATAAATACAAATATGATGATAATGGCTGGAACAGAATGGCTTTCGGCAATAATCATTTATGGCAATCACCCCTGGCTACAATGCCAGGCCACAGAATCAGAGACTCTTGTACGGTACCTTGAAACATGGATTGACAACCACCAAGGCTGAAATGAGATTTCCCGAGCTCCACTTCATCTTTTTCATAATAAAAACCACAATCCGTTGGAATATCTGATCAAAGATCAACCAACCAAGTTCCTCCGACAAACAAGACAAAAGTGATTATTGCAAACACCGCCGAATATGTGGTTTTCCGTGGGGAAACACCTTCTCTCGACAAGGATGGGGTAGAAGAGTAGACCTCCAACAGGCGGTGCAACCAGAGCAACGAAGCGTAAGAATCAAACTTTCAATTAAAGAATATGCCCGAATTCACAACCAATATTGAAGTACAAATACAGCTTGAGCGGATCAAACAGCTCTACAAACTATCCCGTGTTGCGGTTATGTCTCTGGCTGGAGCCGGAACAATATATGCCCTGTTACTTATCCCGAGGGTCTCTTCTTTGCTGACCCTCGGGATCTGGTACGTATCAGCCATGCTGATTCTTCTGGCCCGATGGTTTCATTTACAAAGATATAAGAGCCAATCGGTTAAGCAGTCATCTTCGGCTTTCTGGCTTACAACGTACCGCCTGGGGATACTCGCCACCGGGATCATTTTTGGGTGTATCAACATTTTCTTTTTCCCCCATGAGTCACTCCCGTATCTGGTGATGAACCTTTTTTTCCCGTTTGTCATTGTCATTGGCGCGCTCTCTATTCTCCTTGATTCCCCCTCTTTCATCATTTACACCCTGACCCTCATAGGACCGCTTATTTTCCAGATGACGGCTGTTCATGATCACGCCTACGCAAGCACATCCATCCTATTGCTTTTACTTGTTATTTTTTGCATAAAAGTCAACATTGAGTACAATAAAAATTTTGTTGCTTCTCTTCGCCTGCATTATGAAAAGAAAGACCTTCTCCAGCAGCTTGAAAAAGAGAAAAACAAACTCAACAATCGCCTGGGCCGAATTCTTAATGACTCTTCCAATGAAATATATGTCGTCAATGCCAACTCTTTTCTCTGTTTGCAGGTCAATAGAGGGGCTGTGGAAAATCTCGGTTATAATTCAGAGGAACTCACCTCAATAAGTATTCTTGAAATTTTCACTCACCTGGATCACGAATCTTTGACAGAGTTAATAGCACCTTTAACGGCCGGCAAGAAAGAATTCGTGATATATCAAGGTGAAAACATGCGTAAAGACGGAAGTCTTTATCCGGTTGAGGCCAGAATACAGCTTGCAACAGAAGACACCCCGCCAATTATCATAATAACCGTACAGAACATTTCTGAACGTGCTCATTGGGAAGAAAAGCTTATTTACCAGGCCAACTTTGATTTGTTAACAGGCCTGCCCAATCGTCACTATATTCAATCGGTAATAACCACGGCTTTTACCAGAGCCCGCCGGAAAAAGGAAAAATTAGCCGTTCTTTTTCTTGATCTTGACAATTTTAAAACCATTAACGACTCACTTGGCCACCGGGTCGGTGATGAAGTTCTCAAACTGACAGCAGATCGCATCCGGCACGTTTTGCGAAAAAGCGATGTGCCAGCCCGGACCGGCGGAGACGAATTTACTGTTCTTCTGGAAGGGTTACAGACCTCAAGCTCTGCCGGGATGATCGCTGAAAAACTCGTTAACGCATTCCGGGAACCTTTTCACGTCAATAATCATGAATTGTATTCCACCTTGAGCGTTGGAATCAGTATTTTCCCTGACGATGGAAAATCCCTTGAACAGCTCATGAAATACGCAGACATGGCCATGTACAAGGCCAAGGAATCCGGTAGGAACAAATTTTGTTTCTTTTCAAAAAACATGTCCAGGGATGCTGAGGAGCAGCTTGTTATCATCAGCCACCTGCGTAATGCGCTGGTCAAAAAAGAACTCAGCTTATATTTTCAACCTAAAATTGACATCCGCAAAGGGGCAATGGTCGGGGCCGAAGCCCTCTTGCGGTGGCACAATAAAGAGCTGGGAAGCGTTTCGCCCGACAGATTTATTCATCTTGCAGAAAGCATGGGATTTATCGACAGTATCGGCTCCTGGGTTATCGAAAATGCCTGTAAAGAGGCCATGTACTGGCAGCAGCAATTGGGAAAAGAACTCCCGGTATCAGTCAATGTTTCTCCCCAGCAATTTCGAACCGGTTCTCTGGTAAACACTGTTGACAAGGCCCTGGCAGAAAGTGGCCTCCCCGGGAACTTGCTCGAACTGGAGATCACGGAGAGTTTGCTGCTCCAGGATTCTGACAAGCCCTACGATATTTTGAAAAACCTTTTCGATCGCGGCATAACCCTCTCGCTTGATGACTTTGGGACCGGGTACTCCTCGCTCAGCTATCTGAAACGTTTTCCTCTGCAAATTCTTAAAATAGACCGCAGTTTTATCCACGATCTCCAACAGGATAAACACAGCAGAGCACTGGTGGAAGCCATTATTGCCATGGCCATAAGCATGAAACTTGGGATCGTTGCCGAAGGTATTGAGAACGAAGAACAAATTTCTTTCCTTGGACAAAGAAACGTCTCTGTCATGCAGGGATTCTTCTTCAGCCCCCCCATGTCTGCTGAACAGTTTCGAGATCTCTTACAGGGTAAAATTGACAGGCCCTGGGACAAACTTCCCGCCCAAAGAATAATAGCATAGTTTCAACCAGGCTTCAAAAAAACGTGATGCTGATCAATACGTTGACAGGCTGTTTCGTACCAGCCATTTTTCAAACACAGGATCAACAATCCTCCATTTTCCATCACGAAACTCTATAATATCAAGATGCAGCATTTTTTTCTTTGCCCCCTGGGCGCCGCCTATGGACCCTAATCGATGACGCTGAATAAACTCCTGAGCAAAGATTGATTTGCCTGGTTCTCTGGCAATAGCACGCAAAAGAGCAATTTGCCCAGGTGCCAATCCCAGAAAAAGCCCTTCAAAAAACGGCTCCTCATATTTCAGAAGCACTTGAAAGGCCTCTTCCACATCATCAATTGTCACTTCATTTTCTGAAGAGTCATAAACACAACAGGACAACTTACGTACGTAGTAGGGAAAACAATGAACACTGGCAACAAGCTGCCCGGCGACCTCCAGAGAACAAATTTTCCCATGGGAAGTGAACTGACCGGCAACAAAGTCGGCTAATTTTTTTTCAGGAATCGGAGTTAATTCGACCTGAACAGCCTCCTGATAAAAAGACCGGGATCTCGAAGAAAAAATTGCGCGCAGCTCTTCCCGACGACTGCCGATAAAGGTATAGGCTGCAGCATGCCGATGTATATATTCATTAAGCAATGTTTCTATTTTCGCAGACTGGGAAAGTGTCGTAATCTCCTGAAATTCATCCAGGGCAAAATGGACAAGTTCCGCGCTTCTGTGAATAAAAACCCCTAAAGATTTCAACACTTCCTCAAGCAGAGTAAAACCAGACGACTTTGACGAAATAAGCTCTACTCCAGCAGAAAAACCTTTCCCTGCATGCAGAGAATTATCTGCTGCCGGCCGAAAGCACTGCATCGCCCCCATGGCTCTTTTATGCAGGGCATCCCGGGATCGTGTCTCCCGAAAAAGGGCATCGGCCAGACGGGCCGCAATATCTTCCACAGAAACCACACCGAAAAAATCGACATAAAGACACACCGCACCTTCCCGCGACAGGGTCTTCTGCACTCTTTTAATCAGGGATGTCTTTCCCGTACGCCGGGGAGCGATCAACACGACATGATCAATATTTCTGGCACAGGCTGCTAAATATTTTTCCTGTTCCTCCCTGCCGCAGAAAGGTT
>JALXCX010000293.1 GCA_026990725.1 Desulfobulbaceae bacterium | reverse complement strand
ACCATACCAGCGGCGAGAACAACCATATCAACTTCAAGGGCAAGATCTTCGCCAAGAAGTGTATTTTCGGCTGTAACAACAAGTTTATCGCCTGAAGCCTCGACACCTGTAACAGTTGCTTTTGTCAGAAAGACGCCGTCTTTCATCTGCATCCCCTTGTAAAACAACTCGGTGTTGCCAGGGGTACGCATGTGCTGATACAGAATAAATGCCTGACCATCTTCGTTGTCGTCGCAGACATACTGAGCTTGTTTCAAGGCAACCATAGAGGTAACAGAGTTACAGTATGGAAAATCCTTGTCATGCTCTGCTCCACCAGGGCTCTGGATAAAAGCAACCCGTGCTGGAACTTTTCCATCTTTGGCAAGTTTCTCAAACTCAGCGTTGGTGACAACATTTTTCAGGGTTCCGTATCCGAGGTGTTCGTACTCAGAAACATCAGCAGGGCGCCAACCGGTGGCAAGAACAACAGCACCAAACATTTCACCATCAGGGTTCAGTTCGGTGTAGGCTTTCATGCCGGCATTGGGATCTTCCATTTCACCCTTGTCAATAAGGTCCTGCTCATCAACTCCGACCTTCTGCGGAGCGTCCCATTCACTTTTTGTCCCTGCAGCTTTCACTGTTACATTGAATGCACCGGGAGATCCACCAATACGAGCAACTTCACTGTCTGTTTTTACAGTAATTTTGGCATTTGATGTTACGTCTGCGACCATCTGCTCGATGTTTGGTGCTTCCAACTCAGCATAGGGATAAGATGTAGGAAACATCTTTCTCCAGCCAAGGGCCTTACCGCCAAGCTGGCCGGATTTTTCAATTATTGTTACTTCGTAACCGGCTTTTGCTGCTTCAGTTGCTGCCGTAAGACCTGCTATACCGCCACCCATAACAAGAATTTTCTTGCTGAGCGTCTCAAGCTGAAAAGGTTCCGGCATTTCTGTTTTCTGAGCACGGGTAACAGCCATCCGGACATAGTCCTGACCGATTTCCTGCAGAAAATCATCAACATCATCACTTTCTCTTTCAGGATCAGCAATCCAAGCAACATGCTCACGTACGTTACCACGAACTGTAATCACATCGTCGCCAAAATTGAATTCGTCCTGCATCACTCGCGGTGAACAGGCACAAACAACAACAGTGTTGACGCCATCATCAGCAATGTCCTTTTTGATAAAAGCCTGACCTTCAGCTCCACAAAGGCAGGCATGCTCTTTCATTTCAATGCCTGTTTCAGAGGCAGCGCTTTTCAGTCCATCTACATCGAGGACATCGCCAATGCCACAACCAGTACAAAGATATGCACCATATACTTTATCCATTGACTCTCCTCCTAGCGTCCGATCTGAATTGCTTTAAGGGCTGCCGCAGTTGCAGACTGTACACTGGTGTACACATCAGCAGCAGACTTGGCACAGCCGGCAGCAATCATTCCCTTGTCAGGTTCGGAAACAACGAAACCATTTCCGTCCATATTTATACCAAGGGCTTTACCCTGATCACCAAGTGCTGGCTGCATACCTGTTGCCAGGACACACATATCAACCTTCTGCTGAATTTTAGCACCAGTGACTGCATTCTCGGCAACCATGGTTACACCACCATCATCTTCTGCGATAATGTCAGCAACTTTTCCTTTGATAAACTCTGAATTTTCATCGTTCATAAGTTTTTCACGGAATTTTTCGTATTTACCCGGTGTACGAAGATCGATATAAAAAACATAGATCTTGGCTTCAGGATAACGCTCCCGTACATAGGTCATCTGCTTGAAAGTTGCCATGCAGCATATATATGAACAGAATTCAAGATGGTTTTCGTCACGGGATCCTGCACATTGAACAAATGCGATGGACTCAATTTCCTTATCATCTCCCGGGCGCAGGATTTTTCCACCTGTCGGTCCGTTATCAGCAGCCATACGCTCCATCATCATATTGGTGATGATAGCTGGTGAGGAACCTGGTTTGAGATTATCAAGCTTACCTGCATCATATGGATCCCAACCGGTTGCCCAGACAATGGAACCAACATTTATGGTGAAAGTTGTTGCCTGCATCTCAGTATCAATTGCGTTGTATTTACAAGCACCTTTGATAGCATCGAGACACTCAGCAGAACATGCGTCTTTATCCAGCACAAAACGGCGGGGAAACGCCATCTCATGTGGCAGATAAATTGCCTTTGTTTTGTTCATGCCGAAGTTGAAGGCATTGTCAATTTCATCAGTACAAACCTCGGCACAGTCACCACAGGCGGTACAGTTGGAATTAACATAACGAGGTGCTGTTTCAAGCGTTACCTCGTAGCTGCCCGGACCACCAGACACTGATTTAACAGTGGTCATTGTGTAGGTCCTTACTTTACGATTGTCTTTTACCCGCTTGAAGTTGATTTCCAAGCCACAGGTAGGGGGACAAAGTTTTGGGAAATACTGATTGAGCTGGGCCACACGGCCACCGAAGTAGGGATTTTTGTCAACGATATAAACTTCGTTGCCAACTTCCGCAGCTTCAAGTGCAGCGGATAAACCGCTGATACCGCCGCCAACCACCAGTACTGCACCATTTCCTGCAGTGTCACTCATGCCAAACCTCCATTAACTGCTGGTATTGATGAAAGGTGATTTCTGGTTCAATTGCGGGGCATTTCACACAAAAATGCCCCGCAACTCAAACAGAATTCATTTCGGGGTAGATATTAAAAATCTCCAGGCCCATCAAGGGCCTGGAGATTCAACAAACTAATACAGTGTTACTGTATTCTTACAGCCAAGGGTCGGTCTCTACGATATTGACACACTCAACCTTCTCACACTTCCATTCCTGTGCTTTCGGATCAAAAGTGGAGTTAACAAAACACTTCCAGTTCTCATCATCAACAGTCGGGAAGTCTGACCGATAGTAGAAACCCGGATAACGAGATTCTTCACGGAACTGAATGTGACGAATGTGAGCCTCTACGCACCAGATACGATGGTAGTTTTCCCATGCACGCATCAACTCATGCAGGTCACCGGCACCCATTTTTGCAGCATCTTCACGCAGCATCTCAAGGAGATCCATGCAGATGCCAAGCAGTTTGCCAGAGGTCATGTAGTAGGTAGCAACACCACCACCATACTCATCAGTGGCCTTCATCAGGCGCATCATGATACCGGCAGGCTTGCAGTAGTTGGGGTTAACATCCTGATGGGTTGAAGCACCCTTGAACTCGTTGTAGCGTTTAACCGGTGCATAGATCTCATCGGCAAGCTCCTGAGCAGACTGAGCAATCTCAGGGGTATGTGAGTTGTCGCGACAGTACTTAACCATCTGCTTGGCGACAATACGACCCTCTGCATGAGAACCGGAAGAGAACTTATGACCGGAAGCACCAACACCATCACCAGCGGTGAACAGACCGTCAACGGTTGTCATACGGTTGTAGCCCCACTTATACTGATGGGCACGAGAACCATCTACTGAAGGAACCCAGTCTTCATCCGGACCAGATGTCCAGATACCACAACAACCGGAATGAGATCCCAGCATGTAGGGCTCGGTCGGCATAATCTCGGAACCTACTTTCTCAGGCTCGATGTTTGCACCAGCCCACAGGCCAGCCTGTCCAACAGACATATCAAGAAAATCTTCCCAAGCCTCAGACTCGAGATGTTTCCAGATTTTTTTCACTTCTTTCTCGTCTTTACCAGCTTCACGCGCAGCGTCAAGGAAGGCGTTCAGAGCGATATCAGTAGCCATGTAGATCGGGCCGCGACCAGCTTTGAACTCGTTAACCATCAGATGGTTACGAAGACAGGTGGGTGTAACAGCAGAAGCGCCATAAGGCATGAAATTTTTCAACTCTTCTTTAGCAGCATCGCCCATGGCGTAGAACTCACCAAGGCCGTTGGATACTTTAGCTTTGAAAAGAAGGAACCATGCTCCAACAGGACCGTAACCATCTTTAAAACGAGCAGGGGTGAAACGATTTTCCATCATGGTCAGTGTAGCACCAACCTGAGCGCACATTGTGTAAGTGGAACCAGCGTTCCATACAGGATACCATGCGCGACCTTTACCCTCACCGGTAGACCGGGGACGGAAAATGTTAACTGCGCCACCACAGGCTACAAGAGCAGTCTTGCAGGTGAAAACATGAACTTTATTTTCACGGGTAGAGAAACCAACAGCACCGGCAATGGTGTTCTCTTTGTTCTTATCAAGCAGCATCTTCACGATGAACACACGCTCCATGATGTTGTCTTCGCCAAGGGCTTTCTTTGCAGGCTCTGCAACGATACACTTGTAAGACTCACCATTGATCATGATCTGCCACTTACCGGTACGTACAGGCTCGCCGCCTTCACGCAGAGTCTTGGCAGGCTTGGCACCGTCAAGGTTGGATCCGTCATCAGCCTTCTTCCAAACGGGCAGACCCCACTCTTCGAACAGCTTAACAGACTCATCAACGTGACGACCAAGGTCGTAGATGAGATCCTCACGAACAACACCCATCAAGTCATTACGTACCATTTTTACGTAATCTTCGATGGCGTTCTCGCCAATGTAGGTGTTAATAGCAGACAGACCCTGAGCAACAGCACCTGAGCGCTCAAGAGAAGCTTTATCAACAAGAATAGTCTTCATTCCTTCGGGGGCCCATTTGCCGATTTCGAACGCGGTACCACAGGCAGCCATACCGCCACCAACGATCAGACAATCGCAGCTATGCTCTACTACTTCAGGATTGTCAACGGCCTCTAACTCGCCTTTCGGCTTATTCGGTAATGCCATATTTTTATCTCCCTAATAAGATATATTAAATATTTTACTTACACTGAACCAACAGACAACTTACATTGCCTTGGGTGTAGGCAGGTCGCCCTCAAGCAGCAGCTTCTCGTCATCCAGGCTATCGCCTCTTTCGCCGGCATACTCGTTAGCAGCACCCTCAGCCGTTGTACGGATAGGGAATTTAAAGCGTTTAACATTACCGTTACGGAACTTAATGGTCCACATAATGGAGTCTGAAGAACGCATTGGATGAACCTGACCACCCATAGGTACGAAGTCATCGTAACCACGAACCATGATTGCACCCTGAGGACAGATCTTCACGCAGGAGTAACACTCCCAGCATGCATCAGGCTCCTGATTGTAAGCCTTCATCTCCTCAACATTGAGAACCATCAGATCGTTCGGACAGATGTACATACAGGCGGTTTT
>JALXCX010000292.1 GCA_026990725.1 Desulfobulbaceae bacterium | reverse complement strand
ACCGTCAATATGTATGTCAATCTGCCGCATCATTTTAAGGGAACACATATGAGCCGTTTTGTGGAGATTCTGAACAGGTTTCATGGTGAGTTTAACTTAAAAAAGTTCCACCAGATTTTGGTAGAGATGAAACAACGGCTTGACGCGGAAGCAGCGCATCTTGAAATCGAATTTCCCTACTTTCTGGAGCACCATCCGGCAAACGGCTCCATCGGCACGGAGCGTTATGAATGCAGAATGCACGGCAGTCTGCAGGAGGCAGATGATCTGGTCATGGAAATAGATGTGCCCATTAACCTGCCTGCTGTTTCCTCTGACTGTGAAAGTATGCCAAAATCCATGGGGCTTTGGGGCTATGCCCGGGTCGCGGTACGCTTTCAAGAGTTTATCTGGATCGAGGACCTTATTAGTTTGGTTCAACAGGGGATAGCCGGAAACCCCGGTTTGTCAGATTCCGTTGAATCTCTGTGCAGACAGCTTGGTGAGGCTCTGTCCGATACCCTGGCTATTGGCTGGTTCCGGGTTGAAGTCGAAAATCTGGCCAGCGGCTATTCAACCTTTGCCTCTGTAGAGGGCCCCTGATCAATTTTAAATAATCATTTTTTTCAATTATTTTGTTTATTTTTGGGTTCATAATCTGTTTCCCGGTGTGGAGTAAACTTTTGATACCACGTCTGCTTGCGGCGGCAAGTATTTTCTAATAATCAATTATTAACAACTTGGCTTTTGCGATAATGGCACAACTACTTTTTGAAATCGGCACAGAAGAAATTCCTGCAGGGTATATTCAGCCCGCCTTGACTTTTATGAAAAAAACAGCCCGGACAAAGTTTAAGAAACTTGGTTTGGATTGTGGAAAAATGCATGTGGTCGGTACTCCACGAAGATTGACTCTTGCAATTGATGATCTGCAGGAGCGCCAGCAGGATCAGCGCAGGGAACATATTGGGCCTGCACAAAAAGCCGCTTTTGACGCAGATGGCAATCCTACAAAAGCGGCCATGGGATTTGCGCGCTCCAAGGGGCTGACAGTTGATGATCTGCAGATTATTGATACGCCCAAAGGAAAATATCTGATGGTTGTGGAAGAGGTACTGGGGCAGAAAACAGAAAAGCTTTTGCCTGAATTACTTGATGAGTTGCTTCGCGCCATACCCTTTTCAAAATCCATGCGCTGGGCAGACACTTCACTTGCCTTTGCCCGTCCAATCCAGTGGCTTTTGGCTCTTTATGACGGTGATGTTGTCGAATTGACAGTTGAAAATGTTTGTGCGGGCAAGACGACAAGAGGGCACCGTTTTATGTCTCCTGAGCCAGCCAGCGTGGATAACTATGAAGACTATCTCCAGCGTCTGGCCGAAAAATCTGTTGTCGTTGATCCGGCCAGACGGCGTGAAATGGTGATCGCGGAAGTAGAAAAATCTGTCAAAGAAAAAGTAGGGGATGCGGGCCGCCCTGTTTTACATGAAGGGCTCATTGACACGGTAACAAATCTTGTTGAAATCCCTTGGGGCGTGTGCGGTTCGTTTGATGAAAAATTTTTGGCATTACCCGATGAAGCCCTGATTACCTCGATGCGCGAACACCAAAAGTATTTTCCGGTGGTAGACGGCAAAGGCAGGCTGATGCCGGTCTTTGTTGCGGTGAATAATACAGATATTAACGACAGAAACATGGCCGTAAGCGGTCATGAGCGTGTGCTTCGAGCCCGTCTTGAAGATGGATTGTTCTTTTTTAATGAGGATAAAAAGCAGACCATGGCCAGCCGTATGGATGGTTTGTCCGGTATTATTTTTCAGCATACTCTGGGGACCATGGCCGAAAAAAGTGAACGGATTGCTGAACTGGCATCTTATCTTGCGGATCTGCTTGATCCTTCTCTTAAAGAAGATGCTGTGCGTGCAGCCAGACTTTCCAAGGTAGACCTGCTCACGGAAATGGTTGGAGAGTTTCCATCTCTTCAGGGGCTTATAGGTCGTGATTATGCCCTGCTCGACGGTGAAAAACCAGGTGTTGCTGCGGCAATTTTTGAACATTATCAGCCGGTCCGTGCAGGCGGCGAACTACCGGCCTCTCTTTTGGGTGCCGTTGTCGGTCTTGCTGACCGCATGGATACCATGGTCGGTTGTTTTGCTATTGGCGAGCGGCCAACAGGCAATAAAGATGCCTTTGGTCAGCGTCGTCTGGCCATCGGCCTGATCAACATTATTCGCAGTCAGAATCTTAAGCTTTCTCTTGTTGATTTTGCCCGAAAAGCCCTGGCCGGTTATGATGGAAAAATTGAAGCCAAGGAAGATACTCTGCCGCAGCTTCTGGCGTTTATTCGCCTGCGTTTTGAAAATGATCTCAATGCGTCCGGTCTGAAGCAGGAAGTCGTTGAGGCGGCTACTTCTGTAGGTTTTGATGATCTTTGCGATTGTCTTGCCCGGATAAAGGCGCTTGACAGTATTCGAACAAGTGCTGATTTTGCAGTGCTTGCAGGCTCATTTAAACGAATCCGCAATATTATTAAAAAGAATACAGACGTACAGGTGGACTCATCGTTGTTTGAAAAACAGGCTGAACAGGAGCTCTTTGCCACATTAAATAAGGTGAGCAGTCAGGCTTTACCCCTTATTGAGGCCCGTGACTACAAGGCTGCACTTACCGTCATGCTGACCATGAAGACACCGGTTGATCGTTTTTTTGATGATGTCATGGTTATGGCAGAGGATCCGGCCGTCCGTACCAATCGCTTAAATTTACTGACAGCACTTGGAGCCCTGGTTCGAAAAGTGGGTGATATCTCCCGAATGCATGTTGAGTAACCAGCATGGCTGACCAAATTTTGGGTCACAGCCACAATGAACTATAAAAGTGATGCATTAGCTGGAGTTTTGAACTCCATTTTCATATAAATTTAATTATTCCAGACCATGGAAAAAATACCAGAACAACTGCCAGGCGGTTGTAAACCGAAAATTGATTATCCCTGCCTCTGGCAGTACAAGGTCATTGGCATGGAGCGGGAATCAATGCGTAGAGTCATATCCGAGCATATGGGGGATGCCCCGTATGCACTGACTGAATCCCGTGTCTCCAGTAACGGCAAATACATCAGCATGACCCTGGAATCAACCGTGTACAGCGATTATCATCGTTTGCGGACATATCAGGTCTTGGCTGATCATCCAGATATAAAGGTGGTGTTGTGAGCGAAGAAATGCATAACGTGGTTGATGAGGCGGCTTCTGATTTTAATCCCAAAATTGTTCCTGTCATGCGCGAGGCCATTGTGATGGTCCAGATGATTCTGTACCGTCGTTTAAAAGAAGACGTGCAGAAGCGTTATCAGGACTGGTCGGATAAAGAAAAACAGTGGCTGGCCGGCGCAGTGATAAATAATCTGTTTGGCACAGAAGCTGCCGACCCGGAAGTCAACGTGTTTGCCCGCGAGCACCGTGAACTTATTGAGCAGGAACTCCGCGAGTTAAAAGAGCGCTCGGCCGATCTCATCCCCCATATTACAGATGCCCTGCGTATGCAGACTATTTGTGACAACCATGAGGGCGTTCATTCCATTCCCTGTCTTCTGTTGGCTAAAGAACTCGGGTTGTTTGATCAGGACAGGGTGCTGCCCATGCCTTCAACCTTTATGATTGCCGTTCGCAAGCTCGGTGCGGAATACGGCCTGGTGGAAGAAATGGAGTCTACGGTTCCGCTTGTAAATTCACAAGAGTAGCGCCCCACGAGCCGGAGTTCAGCCCGGCAATTCCATAGCTTTGGACAAAGTCAATTCGCTGGAGTATCGCGTGAACTGAGCGTCGCAATGCTCCAGTACCTTTTCCGTGAATAATACGCACCTTCAGAATATTTCTGTTTCTGCATTCATCCAGATAATCTGGTATGAGGTGTTTTATGTCTGCTGGATGAAAAGCGTGCAGGTCAAGAGTGCCGTCTATCGGGATATGCACTGGCATCGGGAATATTGGTGCTCTGTCTGGTTCGTATAGCCTTCTACAGTAAGACCGGGAGGGAACTGCTCTTCTGCTCATTTGACAATGTTCAGACTGTACGTACTCCTTACTTTATATTCAACTTTTTTCTTGTTTGCATTTGTTCACAGGTAGGTTGTTTTTATCCAAAATCAGTAAAACCTTCCAAGCGGGAACAAAAGTTTTCAAAATTTAAGCAGTGTATCATATCTTTTGACTTGTTCCCCCGCAATGGGTAAGTTAGTTTAGCTGTATGCCGTTGTCTCATGCTGGTTGGGAAAGAATCATTTTCCTATATGTTAATCAAATATTTCTTTTTATTCTAACGTGTCTGCCCACGAATACGACGAATCAAAGATCAAAACCCTCAGTTCGCTTGAGCATATACGCAAGCGTCCGGGAATGTATATCGGACGTCTGGGTAATGGCTCGCATCCGGATGACGGGGTCTATATTCTCATCAAAGAGGTTATCGATAATGCCGTAGACGAGTACATTATGGGCTACGGTAAACGGGTTGATATCTCCATTGAAGAGGATGGCCTGTGCCGGGTACGTGATTACGGTCGGGGAATACCTCTGGGGAAAGTTGTTGAGTGTGTGTCCGTGATCAACACAGGGGCAAAGTACAATACTGATGTCTTTCAATTTTCAGTTGGTTTAAACGGCGTTGGAACCAAGGCCGTCAATGCACTTTCCAGCAAATTTACAGTCTGTGCTTTTCGTGAAGGTGCATTTAAAAAGGCAACATTTTCCTGTGGTACCCTGCTTTCCGAAGAAGAAGGGGAGAGTCAGGAAAAAAACGGCACATTTATCGAGTTTTTACCTGATAAAGAGCTTTTTCCAAATTTTTCTTTTGATCTTGAGTATGTCCAGCAGAGATTGTGGCGTTATGCCTATCTTAATGCCGGTTTAAGCCTTTATCTTGGCAGTGAAAAATATCATTCAAAGAATGGACTCCTTGATCTTTTGGCCAATGAACTTGACGGGAAAGATATTTATCCAGCTATTCACGCCTCAGAAAAAGCACTGGAATTTGCCTTTACCCATACCGATGATTACAGCGATACGTACTTCTCTTTTGTTAATGGGACCTATACCTCCGAAGGTGGGACGCATCTGTCCGCTTTTCGTGAAGGGATCCTTAAAGGAGTCAATGAATTTTCAGGGAAAAAATACACAGGAAAAGACGTACGGGACGGGATCGTTGGAACCCTTGCTGTAAAAGTTCAGGAACCTGTTTTTG
>JALXCX010000291.1 GCA_026990725.1 Desulfobulbaceae bacterium | reverse complement strand
GGCTTAAGGGATCATCGATTTCAGCAGAAACCGTTATTCAGCATCTGCTCCTAACCATGCTGACCCCTCTTTTGAAAGGAAACTTGCAAAATCAGCATTGAGCATTACAATATGTGCAGTAGCCTGAGATGGCCGGCCTGACAAACTTTACCACGGCTGCTTCCATTAAGGACACAGCAACAGTTGATGCAACACATATGGGAAAAACAAATTCAGGAAACCAGGAAGAAACGCTGACCAGAAACAGGGAGGATTTACAGGAACCTCCCCTGTTCAAGGTCCTTCTCCACAACGATGACTACACCACCATGGAATTTGTGGTCATGGTGCTTGAGAACGTATTCAATAAAGACACTGCAGAGGCCACCAGGATTATGCTGAATGTTCATCAGCAGGGGCATGGGGTTGCCGGTGTTTTCACCCGGGAAATCGGTGAAACAAAGGTGGCTACTGTCCATCGCATGGCTCGAAAAAATCAGTTTCCACTTAAATGCTCACTTGAGAAAATAAGCTGAGCGATTCTCTGCAAGGAGATATTTTATGTTAAGTCGAGAGTTGGAAATGGCCCTTATAAAGGCCATAAAAGAGGCAAAGGTCAAAAAACATGAGTATGTCACCGTTGAGCACATGCTCTGGGGGCTGCTCCATGATGACCTTGCCACCCATATTATTGACAGATGCGGCGGCAACCACGATACAATCAGAGAACGACTTGAGCGCTTTTTTGCCGGCGGGATGCCTGTCCTTAAAGACGCCGAAGGAGAACCAGCCCAGACAGTCGCGTTCAACCGAGTGTTGCAAAGAGCTGTGAATCACGTGCAGAGCTGCGGCAAAAAACAGGTCGATACCGGAGACGTTCTGGTGTCAATCTTTGCTGAACCCGACTCCCATGCCGTCTATTTTCTGGGCAGCGAAGGGGTGGGCAGGATGGAGGTTGTGGAGTATATTTCTCATAATCTCCCCGAAGGCTTACAAAAAGAACCTCTGCGAACCCCTCCCCTGTCACCATCTGGAAAACAAAAGAAAAAAGCCAAAGAGAATCCGCTCGATAAATTCACAGTCAATTTTGCCAAAAGAGCAGCACAGGGCAGCATTGACCCACTGATCGGCCGGGACCACGAACTTGAACGGATGATGCAGGTTCTCTGCCGTCGCCGTAAAAATAATCCCCTGCTGGTTGGCGAACCCGGAGTAGGAAAAACAGCCATGGCCGAAGGACTGGCTCTGAGAATCCATGACGATAAGGTTGCCCGTTCAACAGAACAGCCTGACCCGGAAAAACTGGTTCCAGATCTCCTCCAGGACACTGAAATCTTTATGCTGGACATGGGGACACTGGTTGCAGGAACAAAGTACAGGGGAGATTTTGAAAAAAGGCTTAAAGCTGTTGTGAAAGCCATTGAAAAGAAAGATAATGCTATTTTATTTATTGATGAAATGCACACCATCGTCGGAGCAGGTGCTACCAGCGGCGGTTCCATGGACGCCTCCAATCTTTTGAAACCGGCCCTTCAGGCAGGGACGATTCGCTGCATAGGTTCAACCACCTACGAAGAGTATAAAAACCATATAGAAAAAGACCGGGCCTTGTCCAGACGTTTTCAAAAAATTGATATTGAAGAGCCCTCTGTGCCCGATACCTGTGCTATTTTACAGGGCTTGCAGTCTCGTTACGAAGAGCATCACCAGGTACGATACTCAAAATCGGCTATCGAATCTACAGCCGAGCTGGCTGACCGCTACATCAATGACCGTTTTCTACCTGACAAGGCCATTGACGTAATGGATGAGGCAGGAGCATCATTTCGGCTGGCAGGTAAAATGGGCAAGACCGTCGGAATTCGTGACATCGAACACGTTGTTTCAAAAATGGCACGGGTGCCGGTAACGTCGAAAACAAACAGTGAAACAAAGGGGTTACGAAAACTTGGCTCCCGGCTCAAAAAAGTTATTTTCGGCCAGGATGAAGCGCTGGAAGCTGTAGTGAAGGCGGTGAAAAGGTCTCGGGCCGGTCTTGGCAACCCACTTTCACCTACCGGGTCTTTCCTTTTTGCCGGTCCCACAGGGGTGGGCAAGACTGAAGTTGCCAGACAGCTCGCCGATGCGTTATCAATTAATTTTGAACGCTTTGACATGAGCGAGTACATGGAAAAACATGCTGTGGCCCGCCTCATCGGCGCGCCTCCCGGCTATATCGGTTTTGACCAGGGCGGCCTGCTGACCGATGCGATCAGAAGGCATCCCTACACAGTGCTGCTGCTCGATGAGATAGAAAAAGCGCATCCCGATGTTTTCTCTATTCTTCTTCAGGTCATGGACCATTCAACCTTAACGGATAATGCAGGCAGAAAGGCAGATTTCCGGAACGTCATTCTCATTATGACAACAAATGCCGGAGCCCGTGAGATGTCCGAGCGGAGTATTGGTTTTCTTGGCAACTCCTCAGGAAAAGAGCAAAAAGCGTTGAAGAATCTGTTTGCACCGGAATTCAGGAATCGTCTTGATGGTGTTATTACCTTCCATGCGCTGCAGATGGATGCTGTTGAAAAAGTTGTCAATAAAATGGTCTTTGAACTCCAGACACAACTGGCAGACAAAGACGTTCAAATCACCCTCACACCCGGGGCACGAAAATGGCTCGCAGCCAAAGGATATGATCCCGCCTACGGAGCCCGCCCCATGCGGCGGCTGATAATGAAAGAAATCGGCGACGTGCTCACAGAAGAAATTCTTTTTGGCAAACTCAACAAAGGCGGGTCGGTTCGGATTGGCCACACCCAAAAAGGTATGACCTTTAAATACTCCCGCTGAATATTCCAGGTTCTCTTTTTGGCAACAGCTCTGATTGTCACAAAGAGAACCGATTCCTCTTTAAAAAATTTGTAACTATTCAGGTATCAGCACAATGCTGGCATAACCTGTGGCCTGTAACTGTTCAGATGTGCTCCATGGTGCGGTAAGCAGGCCAACGAACTATAGCCCGTCTATGTGAAGAGGCCTGATCGCCGCACCATGGGGTGCAGCTGAATAGTTACAAAAATTTAAAACTTTGTACCACGTACAATTCCCTCCCTCCGGATGAATCCCCAACCTTCAAGGCAAAGAACCACACCCTCTGTCTCCCCAGAAAAACAGCTGTTCCCGGCTCACTGACTCTTTGCCGGCCGAGCGGTACAATTTTTTTAACTTTTCTTCTGGTTCTATTGACATTCCCCCTAAAATAAGTTAAATAAATACATATTTTATTTTCTATTGATAATAGAAGCTCTATCTTGAATTAATGATAGAAAGATCAGTGTTTTTATAGTATTGAACATTGTTCATATATGGGAAGCAAATCCCGCAATAACGAAAAGGAGGAAGAGGAATGGTTAAGAAATTTTCCATGCTGGCCCTGGCCGGACTTATTGCCCTGCCTGCAGTTGCATCTGCAAGCGCAGGCAAAACCCCGTCAGACTTGACCAGCAAAATCGACGAGATGTCTCGTCAGCTTGAAGCATTGAAAGCCGAGCTTGCCCAGCAGAATGAAACAATTTCTGAGTATGGCGACAAAGTCGATGACATGAGCGACATGCTTGACGAGAAGTCCGAGGCCTGGGATCTTGCCGCACGTTTTAAATTTTACGGTGATTTCCGCGCCCGCATGGATTACTACAAAGCCGATGGTGCTGACTTTATCAACCCGAGGACCGGCATGAAAACTGATGGTCCCGAGTTTGAAAACGACACCTATTTCACTAACCGGTTCCGCCTGAATATGCGCGTTAAAGCCACTGAGAATGTTGAGTTCAAAGGTCGGCTTGCCATGTACAAGGCCTGGGGCATGGAAAGCTACGCCAGAAACGACCAGCAGACCTGGTGGCCTCAATTTGACGGGAACACAACCAGAACTCCTTCTGACAACGCCCTTCGCGTAGATCGGGCATTTGTAAACTGGAACAATATCGGTGGAATGCCGGTATGGTTCTCCATTGGACGCCGTCCAACAACTGACGGGCCTCCTGCACAAATTCGCCAGGGCCTTGACCAGCGTATGGCAACTCCTGTCGCCTACATGGACTACCCCTTTGATGGTATTTCTGTTGGTTACGCATACGCCTGGGGAAATGAATCTCTAGGAACTGGTCGTATCCGTTTTTGTTATGGTCGTGGTTTTGAAAACGGCCTGCAACTCGAAAACAATTTTGCAATGTCCAACTCTTTTGTCTACCCGACAGACGATACCGACTTTGCAGGATTCAGCTGGGATGTCATGAAAAGCGGCAACCGCTTCCTGAACATTCAGTCCTTTGCCGTTTTGAATATGTTCAACTATCCCAACTTCCAGGATCCGATCATTAATGCCATGGCACCTAGCCAGATGGGCATAAATCGGGCAGAGGGTAATATCTACCACACCTCTGCTGTGTATCAGGATAAAGTCGCCAACTTGACGTATTTCATCGCCGGTGGCTGGAGCCGTACTGATCCAGGCGGACATGGTATGTTTAACGACTATGCGACAGCCAGTATTCCGCAACCTGACGGCACAATGCTTCCCAATCCGATGTGGCACCCCAACACAGATAGTGAAGACGGCTATTCCGTCTATCTTGGCGCACGGTATGACCTGCCTGATGCCGGTCTGAAATTTGGTGCTGAATATAACTATGGCTCACAGTACTGGATTGCCTACACCCCAGGGCATGACGACCTGTATCTCTCCAAACTTGGAACGCGCGGCTCTGTTGCCGAGGTATACATGATTTATGATCTCCCCACAGGAGAGGCCATTTCCAAGTATGCCAAGACCTTTGTTCGCCTTGGCTACCAGCATTACTGGTTTGATTACACAGGTGTTGACTGGAACGTAAAACCCTATGACACTGATGATGCCGCCATGATGACAGCGGCCTACATGATGTCAGGACAGAGCGGTTCCCAGATGCCTGTTGAAAGCGCAGATCAGGTATATCTGAGCTTTGATGTGTATTTCTAGGATTAATCAAACTAACCTAAAAACGTAAACATCAGGGGAAAGCCATCCGGCTTTCCCCTTTTTTTTGTTTTTTCTGTTTACCGTGAGTCTAATACCCCATCTGCCAGCGGTGGAGCCGTCTATTGCATGATTACTTACCATCAAACCCAAAACAAAGAGGCCATTTACTGGCATGAATCATCCCTTCTCACCGTTCCTCACGCAATGCTCTGCAGATCCGGCGGAGTGAGCCAGGAGCAATTTGCAAGTCTTAATCTCAGCTATACTGTTGGAGATAAAAAAGAATCT
>JALXCX010000290.1 GCA_026990725.1 Desulfobulbaceae bacterium | reverse complement strand
GCTGCTTCAGGGTGTTGCTTAAGCACGGCTGAATAAAAATTTGAAGCGCCCCGCTCAAGATCCATGCCGATCAGGAGCAGATCAGCCAGTGATCCGCCTGCGGCAGGTACGTCAAAAATCTTAAACCGGGGTACATTCTGCACCGTACCATGGTTCCAGCCAAGCATTCCTTTGTGCAGATTATAGACATTATTTGCGCAGTGGGGATTTTCGATAAAAAACGTAGCCGCAGCCTGCGACCTTTTCCCGGAACGTCAGTAAAAGACAACATCACGGTCACAGGGCAGTTCGGCCATTCTGGCGGACAGCTCTCCAAGAGGGATAAGTGTTGCTCCGGCAATATGGCCTGCCGTGTATTCCTTAAGCTGGCGGACATCTACCAGCACATACTCCTGCTCGTTTCGGGTTTGCATATACTCCCGCAACTCATCGGCTGTCACATTTGTATACCCCTGCATAACGCCCCCTTTTTCCAGAAAAAACAGCCTGCCAGTGAGCCCGCTCCGGACGACAGAGCCGCCCGGCCCGCATCAGATCTTGAGAAGATATTTTGCCACGCCAAAAAACAGGGTAATACCAAGGACATCAATAGTACTGGTAATAAAGGGTCCTGTGGCTATCGCCGCGTCTATATTAAACCGTTTGAGCAGCATGGGAACAATTGTCCCTACGGTGGCGGCCATAAACATAACCGCAAAAACAGAAATACCCACCACAAGGCCAAGATAAGCCGGATTTGTATACTGAAACATGGCCAGCAACCCCAGAAGCATCCCAAATAATGCCCCCAAAACCACCCCCACCAGAGATTCCTTACCAATTATCTGAAAGAAATGATGCGTGTTCACCCGCCCTGTTGCAAGCCCGCGAACAACAATGGTTGAAGACTGAGTGGCAATATTGCCTCCCATGCCAGCGATTATCGGCATAAACGAGGCCAGAGCCAGCACCTTTTGCAACTCCGGCTGAAAGGAATTCACAATAAACATGGCAGTCACCCCGCCTATCCAGGAGGCAAAGAGCCAGGGGGCGCGCAGCATAATTTTCTGATGCAGCGGTTTAAGGAGAATTTCATTATCCTTACCGGCACCAGCCATCTGCATAAAGTCTTCTGTGGCTTCCTCACGGATAACATCTATAACATCATCAACAGTAACAATACCCATCAGATGGAAGGCCGCATCCACGACAGGCAAAGCAAGAAGATTGTACTGGGAAACAATATGGGCAACTTCCTCCTGATCCGTATCTGTGGTCACGGAAATAACATTGGTATTCATAATATTTTTCAGCAACCTGTGCATCGGATGCATGAGCAGTTCCCGAAGAGAAAGCACGCCGGTCAACTGGCCGTCACCATGCGTGATATAGAGATAAAAGACCATCTCTTTTTCTTCACTGCGTTTTTGGACCTTCTGAATGGCCTCTTCCACGGTGAGGTTTTCATCAAGATACATAAACTCCGGTGACATGATACCACCGGCGGTTTCCGGATCATACTTCAGCAGCTCCTCGACTTCATCCCGGTCATCAGCTTCCATGTGCGTCCGGATTTCAACAGCAATGTCATTGGGAAGTGCTTCTAAAAGATCTGCAGCATCGTCAGAAGCCATGCTGGTGACGACATCTGCTAAATAGGTTGGTGGCAGGTCTTCAACCAGTTCCACCATAATGGATTCATCGAGTTCGCTTAAAAAATCAGCAGTAAGGTCCGTATGGGCAATAACTTCAAAAATTGCTTTTTGATCACTAATCGGCAGGGAACGAAAGACCCAAGCAAGGTCTGCCGGGTGTGTTTTTTCAATGAGTTTCCGAATATTTCCAGTGGCCCCTCTGCGATGAAGCCGGCGAAGAGTGTCCAGCAGAACCTTCCCTTCAAAACCAATCATTTCACGCTTTGGTGCCTTTTCCATGGAATCACCTGGAAGTAATGACAAACAGTTCTGGTCCAGACCGATACTTTCCCTCTGGCACAAGTACTGTTTTCCTACAAAAAAGGCTCCTCAATCTGTTGACTTACGTAACTCCAGACAGCAGGAAGGCCCTTCTATTCTTTAAAAAATTATACAATACCGGACAATCAGGAAAGAAGTCAAACACAAAAACCTCTTAATAACGGAGAACAGCCCGGCTTGCCGATTATCCCAACAAACCACTTTTCTGGGCAAAAAAACAGAGAATAAAACCCACAGCCATAGCAAGAATACCCATGGCACGCAATGCTTCCGGCCGCATAGCTTCAAGTTGCCTTAACCAGCGCTGCATGGATTCAGGGGAGGCTACATAGGGAAGTCCTTCAAGAATAAAAACCAACCCGATGAGTGTGATAAATAGTTTCATGAAAATCAAAATAGCAGATACTGATCCGGCTTGCAATCACAAGACAAACATATTGACAATACCATTCCAAAAAATGTATTATTCTTTATTTCAGATGAAGTGAAAAATCTTTTCTACTTCCTTTGTTATGGTGTCTTCACCCTTGGCACTTTCCCTCTATAAAGCGATTTAACCAATGACAGAAATATCCTCATCAAAATACAGTGAAGCCGGCGTTGATATCGACAAGGGCAACGCCTTTATTTCACGTATCAAAGGACTGGTTGCCGATACCCATACACGTGGAGTAATAAATGACATAGGTGGCTTTTCCGGACTCTTTGCCATTGGCAATGCCGGTTATGAAGATCCGGTGCTCATTGCCTCAACTGACGGCGTAGGTACCAAACTGACAGTTGCAAAACTTTGTAATAAACATGACACCATTGGCATAGACCTGGTGGCAATGTGTGTAAACGATGTAATTGTTAACGGGGCTAAACCTTTATTTTTTCTTGACTATTTTGCTTCATCCTCCCTTGATCTGGACCAGGCGACTGCTGTGGTGAAAGGAATTGCGGATGGCTGCAAGATCTCTAAATGTTCACTTATTGGCGGTGAAACTGCCGAAATGCCGGGCCTTTACCGGAGTGGAGATTACGATCTGGCCGGTTTTGTTGTCGGCATTGGAGAACGGAACAAGATTATTGACGGCTCAGACATCCGGGTCGGCAACAAAATTATCGGATTGGCGGCTTCCGGGCTGCACTCGAACGGATTTTCCCTTGTGCGGAAAATATTTTTTGATGACCTGGCTTTAAAAGTTGATGACTGGGTTGATGAACTCGGGTGCACTGTTGGCCAGGAGTTACTCAAACCAACCCGCATTTACGTTGAAAGTGTTCTTACAGTCCTGCGTAATTACAAAGTTAACGGCCTTATCCACAATACCGGGGGCGGTTTTTATGATAACGTCCCTCGTATTCTGCCCGACGGCTGTAAGGCTGTACTCCAAAAAGACAGTTGGAAGATACCACCGGTTTTTGATTTCCTGCGGACCAAAGGCGAGATTCCTGAAATGGAGATGTATCGTACTTTCAATATGGGTATCGGCATGATGGCCCTTGTACACGATGATCAGGTCGAAGATGTTCTCCAGCAATTTTCCGCCTTGGGGGAGACACCATTTCTGATAGGAGAAATCCAGGCTGCCGATGAAAACGACAGCAAAACAGTTTTGATTGAAGGCCTGTAAACCTCCCCACCCGCCTTATAAACAAAAAAAAGAAGTAACTGTTCAGCGGCACCCCATAGTGCGGCGATCAGGCCGCCTCACATAGAGGGGCTATAGTTCGTTGGCCTGCTTGCCGTACTATGGAGCACATCTGTACAGTTACAGGTCACAGGTTATGCCAACATTGTGCTGGTAGCTGAATAGTTACAAAAAGAAATTAAAAAGCCCTTTCCGTGCTGGCACGGAAAGGGCTTTTTAAATATCCAGGCATGGCTGGCCCAAAATGTACGGTAAGATCTCTTAACAGAAAAACGCTGACTTCAAATCATGGAAATATAACATAAGAACAACGTTAAACGGGATACTTTCAAATAAACTGCACCGTTGCATCAAAAGACGTTTTACAACACTCCACAATCAGCCTTTCCCCCCTTAAGCTTGTACAAACCATGCTCAAGTGCCGATATAACAACCTCGATATTTTCCCGTGCCGCCCTTTCGCTGCCTGGAAGATTAATAATCAAACTTTTTTTGCGAATACCGGCAATTCCCCTGGACCAGACAGCCTGCGGTGTTTTGGTAAGACTTGCCTGACGCATGGCCTCGCCAAGGCCGGGAATTTCAAGATCTATGACCCTGCGGGTTGCCTCAGGTGTCCGGTCGCTGGGTGAAACACCTGTACCGCCTGTGGTGATGATTAAATCAATTTTTTTATCATCAACCCACGACATTAAGGTGGCTTCAATAAGCTCTTGTTTATCAGGAATAATTTCATAAGCGACCACCGAATACCCCTGCCCGGCAAGCATCTTCTCAAGCGCCGGGCCTGAAGTATCATCGCGTTCTCCGCGTGAGCCCTTGTCGCTTAAGGTCAGTACGCCACAGCTGTAGGTCTTCTTTTTATCCATTATGCAGCATTATGCTCGGCAATAATCTTTTCTGCAATATGAGCGGGTACTTCCTCATAATGAGAAAAAGAAACCGTGAACGCCCCTCGGCCACCTGTCATAGAAGTCAGGTCAGGGGCATAAAGCTGAATTTCAGATTGCGGAACCTGGGCGTTGACAATCTCATATTTACCACCCGTATCCATGCCAAGAACCTTGCCGCGCCGGGAATTCAGATCGCCCATAACATCGCCTACATGTTCCTTGTCGACCATGATCTCCACTTCCATGATTGGCTCAAGCAAAACAGGTTGAGCCTCCTGGACCCCCTTTTTAAAGGCCAACGAGCCTGCAATTTTAAAAGCCATTTCCGAGGAATCAACATTATGAAATGAACCATCAATAAGCGTAACCTTCAAATCAACAAACGGATAACCGGCAATTACGCCCTTGTCCATGGCCTCAATTATGCCTTTTTCAACCGCAGGCCTGTATTGCTGAGGAATAACCCCGCCAACAATTTTATCAACAAACTCAAAATGCTCACCGGCAGCTAAAGGCTCAAGCTCGACAGTGCAATCGCCATACTGGCCACGGCCTCCGGATTGTTTTTTATGCTTGCCCTGGACAGTTGTTCTCCCTCTCAAGGTTTCACGATATGGAATTTTGGGAATGGCGAGCTCCATTTCCACGCCGAATTTTCGCTGGATCTTTTCTTTAATTGCTTCAAGATGCACCTGACCCACACCGGAAATCAACACCTCGTGGGTTTGTTCCTCACGGGTAAGACGCAGAGTAAGATCTTCGTCAAGAAGCCGGGTCAAGGC